>CAKQVW010000039.1 GCA_934277865.1 uncultured Pseudobdellovibrionaceae bacterium
GATGTGCTTGGCAGGCACGACAGGGCCGCGCGAATCAGCAGCATGAGCGCGAAGCGAACAAAAATCGCCAGCACGGAAAGATGGCCACCGGAAACGACAAGAACGTGAATCATTCCGAGTTCGCGCCAAGAAAGAAACTCGTCCTTTTGATCCTTTAAGTTTCTTCCGCAGACGAGAGATTCTTGGATGTTTCGCACATCCGCCCGATCGGAAAGTGGAGTACTTTTAAGGCAGTGCTCGTGAACTGGGCGCGTGATCCATGTGCATATAGAAGGCAGCACAGAGTGCGTGGCGAGCACAAAAATAAAAAGCGTGAATGCCAATCGAATCATTTCAGCTACTTAGAGCAAGATTCGCACTCGCCTCATTGGCGATCTAACGATTTCAGACTATGACAGGTTTTCGATTGGCGGATTTAAGAAGAAAAACAGATTTGAACCAAAATCTGAAAATTTCAGTGATTCTTAAGTTAAAACAGCACCTTATCAATTGTACAAACACTCAGCAATCCGCTGAAACCCTTATCCAGTCACGGGTCTAAGGTCTGAACAGCCCACTGATCCACACTAGCTGTGGAAAACTGTGTTTTTCTGAGGAGAACCTCTGAAAAACACATCGGAATCGACTTCTCCTCGACCGAGGCCTGGGTGGATTCGCTAACTCTCTTCTCATCTGAGCTGACGCTCCTTACCATTAGGGAAGTATGGCAAGACATGGATGTTTTTTGATTAGCCGTGGCAGTTTGGTCGTTCTGAACAGCCTTTTTTTAATGGGCTCTGCCTTTTTCGTCAGCGGATGCGCAAGCGCGGGCTCCAAGCCAAGTGCGGGGCTCAGCCGTGAGGAAGCCACTCAGCGAAAGCTTCGCCAGGCCCAACTGAAAATCGAGAATCTCAAAGAGCGGAATCAGATTTTGCGGATGCGATTGAAGATGCTGACGCGAAACGGAGCCGTGGCGCCGTTGGCGGTCGAGGAGTCGACTGTGCAATCCGCCGATCCACTGAAGGGGTTTGACCCGGGAGTGGTGACAGATGTGCCGCTCGACTCTCGTAAACCTGTGAAGCCACCCAAGCCAGATCTGACGCGCTCGCAGAAGGAACTCGGCAAACCGGCACTCGATCTTCGTGCCATTGGGCAAATGCCGAAACACTTGCCGCGAAAAGCGGATGTCGCCGTTCGCGGAAAATCGCGTTCGATGGCGGCCGACATTCGTAAGCCCGCGCCAATCGCAAAACGGGCGGACGATACATTTGGCGAGCAGGCCGATCGAGCTCTGCTTCGCACCATGTTGGGTCAGTTGAAGTCGGCCGATTTGTCAGCTGCCGAAAGAACCCTGCGGCTCTTGGAAAAGTCGTATCCAGAGTCTCAGGTGTTTGGCGAAGCCCGTTTCCAGATGGGGCTTTATCACTATCGTCAGCGAAATAAATTGAAAGATGCCCGCGCTTTGGAAATGGCGCTTCGTTCGGCGGACTTCCAGTTTGCCGAAGCGCTTCGCTTAAAGGCACTCGAGCCGCGTGTGCAGGCAGGGTCGGCGTTGATGCGCGGAGTGATTGCACGCCTGCTCCTGCAACGAGGCGGAGAAGCGCGAAACCGTGAAGTTGCCCAGCAGAACTTTGAGTTTGTCATACAAAAATACCCCAAGACGATGGAGGCTCGTCGCGCCAAGCGCGAATTGGCTGCCATGGATCGGAGAACTCTGTGAGCAGAGTTAAGAAGGCGGGCGCGACATTGTCGGCAACGGCTGTGGTGCTAGCGTTTCTGGTGTTGAATCAGAACGTGCGAGCGCAGGACTTTGAAGACACCATCGAGTCCGAAATCGACATGCTTTCCGAGGGGGGGGCGATGCCCGACGAGACGGGGATGGATCCTGTTCCAAGTCCGTCGCCCAAACCCGGTGCTGCCGCCAATGGATCCTCGGGTGCAACCGAGCCATTGTTTGAAGAAGAGTCGTTGGCGCCGATGGAGGGAATTTCGGATTCCGAGCTTGAGCCATTGGAGAGCCCGTTTGATCCACCTGCCAAGGCGGCCCGTTCGGAACCGGCTCCTCAGCGTCCGGCTGAACCAGTTGTTCCGGAATTGCCGGAGACCGAGTCGCCGTCTATGAGCGCCAGTGCTCCGGTCGCACCTGGCAGTGACGAACCAAACTCACAATTTGAATCGCGTCTGGCGCAGATTTATTCCGAACACGGTGAACCAGTGAGCGACGAAAAGTGGTCGGCGCTCATCGGGACACGCGCGGCGGAAATGTACTCTGTGCAGGCTGGAGACACGCTTTGGGATCTCAGTCGCACACTGTTTGCCGACGGGTTTTATTGGTCGAGGCTTTGGGCCGAGAATCCTGAGATTCAAAACCCTCACCAGATTTCCAAAGGGCAGGCAATTCGTTTTGTGGGTGGGACCGAGGCCGCTCCTCCTGAAATTCGTGTTGTGCAGGATCAGCCGGATCCTTTGATTGAGCAGAGCAACGCGGCCTTTGACCGTGAAGATGAAGTTCAGGCAATTCAAGACCTGCCTCCGCCAGAAGAGAAGCCAGATATCGATATCGAGCTTCCACCAACACGTGCCAAGAAGGCCGAGTCCAAGCAGATGGTCGGTGAGGCTCCTGTCTTTATGGAAGACATGGAAGGTCGAATCACTCAGGCCGACCTTGAGGCGGGCGTTGTGATTGAACAAAACGAACTTGTTCGTCGCCCGAAGATTCCACCTTCAGATGTCGAACGACGTCCGGTCTTAAAAGATATTCCGCGTTCGTTTGCTGAGTTGCGCCCGCGGATTCCAAATAAGACGGTGACGATTCGTCGTCGCAGCAGTGTTGCGGAAAAAATCGCCGCCGCAGTTGTGCCCAGTCACATCGGTTTTGAACGCCGACCCGAGCCAATGGGAAGTGTTGTGGAGGCCGAAGCGGGCGAGTACGTGGCAAGTCTTGGTCAGACGATTTTGATCGAGGGCAACGAGCCGCTGACAATTGGGTCAAAAGTCTTCACGGTGACCGAACGTTTTAAAGTTTCGGGTGTCGGATACGCATACGAAGTTGGAGGCGTTATTCGCCTGACCGAACTCGTGGACGAACGAAAGCAAATCTACCGAGGTCAGGTGGTTTACGCAGTTGGGCCAGTCCGAGTCGGATCGGATGTGTTATTGGGCGAGCCGCCGCGAGTGGCAATCTCTACCAAAGGACGTCGAGTCACGTCGAAGCTCGTGATCGCGGGCGGGGGAGAAGATGCCGATCGTTCGATGTTTGGCGATAGCGCGATTGTCTATCTGGAAGCCAGTAACGAAGGTGAAGTCCAGGTTGGCGATGTGTTATCTGTTCAGGCGCGAATCGGAGAGCGTCGGAAGTCCAAAATTCCTGATGTCACGGCACCCATTGGCATTTTGAAGGTGTTTGCCGTCTCAGGAAAAATGGCCTCGGCCTTTGTGGTGCTTTCGACAAGTGAGATCCGAAAAGGTGACTTCACGGGTCCTAGCTTCCCAACACGTCTTCCGGATCTCGTCCAAGAAGCACCTCGCATTTCACGCGCTCCTGGAGAGTAGCCCAGAGCGAGAGCAAGTGTGATTTTTGAACGTCGCGAGTTCTCATGATGCATGAGATTCGCGACGTTTCACTTTTGGATTTGGCCTATCCGTCCCGCTTAAAAGATCTGGCAGATCCACCGCCGATTCTCAGCGTCTTCGGCTGCGGTGACTTTGAATCACGTCCGATGCTCGCCGTGGTTGGTTCACGTCAATCCAGTATCCAGGCTGAAACTTGGATGCGCCGACACCTACGTCGGCTCGCCCCTCACTGCACGATTGTCAGCGGTGGGGCGCGTGGAATTGATGAGATGGCGCACGCCATCGCGATCGAAGAAAAACAGCCGACCGTGGTGGTGCTGCCGTCAGGTTTGCTCTGTCCATACCCGAAGGACTGGGCAGGTCGGTCACATCTTGTTTTACAAAACAGCGGTGCGCTGATTTCGGAATACTCGCCAGATACCAAGATCCGCGCTTGGCACTTTGAAAAACGCAATCGGCTGATCGCAGCGCTTGCGGACATCGTCTTGGTTGTCGAAGCTCGCAGCCGAAGTGGAACGGCGATCACGGTTCGGCATGCCTTGGATCTTGGCCGCACGGTGGCTGCACTGCCGTGGTTTCCGGGCGACCCCAGAGGAGAGTATTGCAACGAGATCTTGGCCAATGGCGGCGTCTTGATTCGCCACGCTGACGACCTTGCGACGTTGCTCGCGGCAGAAGCGAGAATGCGGCTTGGGAAATCGATGTCAGGCTCAGCCGTTCCAGACTCGTCGAAGTAAGAAAATGCCGGCGATGGTGAAAATAAAGTTGGCGATCCACATGGCAATCCACGGCGGGAGAGTGCCATTTCGCGCCAGACTTTCGCTGGTAACGTAGAGAATCCAATAGGCCACGATGATGCCAATAGAAAGCACAGCTCCGCCAGCTTTGACATTTCTTCGGTTGGTCACGGTGCCAAGTCCGACGCCGATCATTCCAAAAACTAGGCAGGCAAGGCCAATTGCAATGCGCTTGTGAAACTCTGTTTGTAGTTCGAGTTGTTTTTCTTTTTTCAATTCCGGGTCTTTTAGACCTGAGAGAATTTCAGTGAGGCTTAAGGACGGTGGCGACTTTGACGAGACCGACTCGTTGATGGGGTCAAACAGTTGAAGGTCGTATGTCTGGAAGTCGATCTTGGTGTGTCGGGCGTCTGTGGTGCGGTGAATGCTTCCGTCGAGGAGTTGAAGGGAAGCTGCGTGTCCTGGTTTTTCCGGGTCTTGCATCAGCCGGCCTTCACGCGCAATCACGGTGATTGCAGAATCGCCGCCGCGCTCGTCGTAGATAAAGACGTCGTGCAATTCACCGCGTTTGTTATCAACTTTGTTGGCGTACACGACGAGATCAAAAAAACCTTCCGAGAAGGTGCCCTCTTTGATTGTCACGCCAGGTTTCATCGAGCCCAGTTTTGAAACCAAAACTTCAAATTGCCGGTTGCCCCAGGGTGCGATGTGAAAAGACGTCTGCAGACTCAAAAGACAGACCAAAATGCTGAGGATGAGAGCCGGAGTTGCGATCGAGACCATGCTGAGGCCGCTGGCGCGAAGGGCCACGATCTCCGAATCCGAACTTAAGCGACCGTAGGTGAGGATCACCGAGAACACGAGACTCATCGGAAACAAGATGGCCAGAAAGCTTGTCGAGAGATAGCCCATCATTTGAAGCACAGTCGCAAGCTTGACGCCGTGGATGAGTACAAATTCGGTCAGGCGAAGCGCTTGAAACATCAGAAGGATGAATACGAAGACGATGACCCCGAGAAAAAACGTCGGGATCATCTCCGCAAGCACATATCTGACAAGAAGTTTCGAGCGCGCCACTAAAAGAGGAATTGGCCCACGTTTTCAGGCGCCTTGATGGCCTCACGGACTTTCATTGCCATGCGGATCATCGGCTCCCAATGTTTGAGGTTCAATTGTGAAGCGGCGTCGCACTTCGCTTGCATCGGCTCGGGGTGAGATTCGATGAAGAGCGCGTCGCAGCCGGCTGCCACAGCGGCCATCGTCAGGTGCGGAACAAAACGTGGTTCGCCGCCTGCAGGGTCTGCCGACGAGATGCCGTAGAGGCGAATCACGTGAGTGGCGTCAAAGCACACAGGTGCGCCAAGCTCTTGCATGATAGGGATCGAGCGCATATCGGCAACCAAGCGGTTGTAGCCGAAGCACGCGCCGCGCTCGGTGAGGAGCACGTTTTTGTTTCCAACCGAGTGCATTTTCGAAACTGCGCCTGCCATATTTTCTGGAGCGTTGAATTGCCCCTTCTTGATATTGACCGGACGGCCGGTTCGACCGCAGGCCAAAATCAAAGAGGTCTGTTGGCACATGTAAGCCGGGATCTGAAGCACGTCGACCGCTTCGGCCACTTTTTCGACGTCCTCTTGGCGATGGATGTCGGTGAGAACCGGAATACCAAATTCCTTGCGAACGTCTGCCAGGATTTTCAAGCCTTCGTCGGCCATCGGGCCTGTCCAGTTTTTCTCGGAGCCACGATTGTCTTTTTCGTACGAGCTTTTGAAGATCAACGGCATGCCGGTCTTTTGCGAAAGCTCGGTCAGCGCACGCGCCGTGTTCATGATGAGCTCGCGGCTGTCGATCACACATGGGCCAGAAATAATCGCAAGCCCATGGCCTTTTCCAATTCGGATTTTTGTTCGACCAGCGTCGACAACAAATTCACGATCCGGGAGGGTTGTCGTCTCCGTGCGAACTTTGAGAGTTTGTTCAGTAGCCATCTTCCGCCTTCTTACGGCCTCAAAAGCCGATAGGGTTTGTATTCGCCAATTCTATACCCAGTTACCCGCTCCAGAACATTGCTGGCGAAAAGATTCCAGTCTTTGAGCGACCATTCCAGAATACTTAAGCGTGGGTCAAAACTCCAATCCTGCGTTGCGACGAGGGGCTTCATCACCTCGGGATGTGTTCCCGTGTAGGGCCGAAGGCCGTATTGCCGCGCGTATTCGAAGTTTTCAAATTCATGATCTCGCTTATTGCCATGCCACCAACGGTTCAAGAGTTTGCTCTTTTGTCCCATCATTTTAGGTGGTTTCACCCAGCCATAGTGGAAGATGCGCGCGTCCAGCTGCAGCACCTGGGGCTTTTGCAGGCGGCCCTCGCGTGGGACTCGAAACCCTTGGGCATCGTTGTGGCTTTGAATACCACTGGATTTTCGCACCAAGCGCACCTCTTTGCGATACCAGCGGCGTGAGGTGGCGATGGTGGAATAGCTGCCGTAGAAGTGAACATAGTTGAAAAGTAGGCCTTCGATTTCAGGGTGCGATGCGGCTTTCGCTAGTCCAGCCCGAATCGCGGGGAGGTCGTCTTCATGGAGCACTTCGTCAGCTTGCAGGTAAAAGCACCAGTCGTGCTTGCACGCCGCCAGGGCCTCGTTCGTTTTCTCGCTTAAGATCAACCCACCCTTGGTTTTCTGCGTGTCCCAGAAGGAATCGAAGATTCGGATCTTGGGCGACGCCAGGCTTTCGAGCATGGCTCGGGTGTCGTCGTCGCTTTGTCCCAGTCCGACCACGAGCTCATCGACAAGCGGGAGAAGGCTTTTGAGGCTTTCAATAATCGGATAGCCCATCAATCGAGCATTTCGAATCACCGTGAAGCCGCTAATGAGTGGAAGCTGAGCTGGGTTTTCCATGAGGCGATCGTTCTAACAATCCTGCCGAGGTGAAGCAAGGCGTTACAGACGTTTCCCACCTGCTAATTTGCAGATACGCTCCTAGGTGTGCGACGCATTCTTTTGGTCATCGACGATTTCAATGAGCTTGTAGGACTTGAAACCCTGTTTCGACGCTTGGGTTTTGACGTCTTGAGTCTCGGGCGTGAATCGCAGGTGGTGGATGCGATTCTGGGATTTCCTCCGGATCTCGTCATTGCAACGGGGCGGGGACGGCACATCAATGGCATTCAATTGGCCTCGAAGCTTCGCATCGGCACCGTGAACCCACGCCTTGTGGTGCTTTTGCCGTCCCGAGACGACGGTGACTTCAGCGCAGATCCAGATCTTTTACATGCGGATGTCGACGCGGTGATCGAAACACCGTTTGATCCACAAGCGGCGTTAAAGGTGGTTGCGCGCCTGCTGGCGATTCCGGCGGAACCGCTTCTCGAGAAGTTCACAAAAATTCTGAATGCGAGACTTTTTGAGCCAGAAGAATTGAAGATCATCAAACACCAAGAAGCTCCCGAACGGCTGATTCATGTCACGGGCACGGGCGAAGTGGCTCCGGCCGGGGTGTCGGCACCGGCCACTTTGGACACCGAGGAGCGACCCAAGTCAGCGCGTGAAAAACGCTACGAAAAATTTCTTGCCGAAGAAGTGGAAGCGGATCTGCCGCCGATGTTGAATACCGACGTTATGCGCGAGGCGAGACTTCGTCTGGAAGAGTCGGAAAAAAATCGCTCGATCGAAGAGGAGCAAAGAATCGCGAAGCTTCAGCGGGAAAAGCGGGAATTTGTGCGTGCGATGATCGAAACCGCCGAGAGTTTAAACCCAAGTGAAGTGATTCGTCGGTTGTCGTCGGAAGACGACAAGTCTTGATGAAGCGGGCCCTCGTCAGCGTTTTTTTCGGCCGCCCAAAAGGGCGCCCAGGACGTCTTTGAGATCTCCACGAAGCAAATCGACCGGCTTTTCCAAACGTCCGGCCTGCAAACTCAAGACATTCATCTCTCGTTTGGCATCGACGAAGTTGGGTTCGATCCCGACCGACTGTTCAAGCGAACGACGGGCGCCATCGAAATCCCCCGAGGCTTTCAACACAAGGCCTTTCACGAAGAAGTAGACCGCGTTGTGACGATCTTCTGGCGGGACGGCCGAGAGTTGATCGCGCAGATTGGTCACGAGCTGCTCATCTTTGTCGGCCCCGATGCTCTTGATTTGCGCCCACATCAGCAGCAGGCGAAGATCCGTGGTCATCGGTACATGAAGAATGGCGTCTTCGAGCATCTCTTTGGCTCGTCGAATATCCCCTTTGGTGAGGCAAGCTCGCGCTTTCTCCATCATCTGCTCGGCCTCGAGAATCTTTTCCGCGCGTCCTTGCTCGAGTTCGAGCAGATAGTTTTCACGGGCGGCCGGATTCGAAAGCACCTCGTTGGCTTCTTGAATCATGTTGAAGCATTTTCGAGCTAAGTCGCGAATGTCGATCGGAGCGTCGGCACCAAAGCGATCCGGGTGAACAGTTTTGGCGAGTTCGTGGTAAGCGCGTTTGATTTCCACGTCCTTGGCTTTGGGTGATACACCCATGCGCTCAAAGAAGTTTTGCCGCTCGAGATCTTGCTCGAGTTTTTTAAGCCGCTTGCGTTGAACTTGAATGTCCGTGGTTTTGACTTCTTCGCCGAAGCGTACATAACCACCCAAGAAGAGATTGTGAAACGCTGGGAAAAAGTCCGAGTCCGAAAGTCCTGATTCGGATTGCAGCGTTTCAATAGTCGGTCCCTTGGCGAGCAGCGGAAGGATTTTCGAGGCACGAAGCACGGCCGGGCCTGAGAGCGTGCGATTCATGTCGTTGTGATCGGGACCCGGTACGATCTTGTTTCGCATCCACGGCGTGTAAAACGTTTTCACCCAATCAACTGGGAACTTCGAAGTCGCCCAGTCGTTGAAGATGTCGTTTAACATAGGCGAGTCGATGTTGGCTTCTTCGCGAAGTTCATCGGTCTCAACAAATGAGATCTTCACGCTGGTGTTGCCGACGATTTTCCCTAGGCGGATCCCTTGTTGCTCGGCCATGACGATTTGAATGGCGTGAGGACTTAAGAGATTGGCATCCACCAGGCGTTCGCCAAGTTTTTTCACGCTCACGGTCTGCGCCATTGCCGCATCGAGCTCTTCTTGCTCGATGAAACCGTGCTCCACCAAAAGTACACCGAAGTACGATTTCTGGTCGCGATTGGCGACCTGGATAATCTCTCCAGCTTTGAAGCCAACCAAGGAGGGCTCGCCATCGGCACTGATGATATTGAGGAGTCCCGAAATTTTCGGGTGCATAAGTATCGAAAAAATCCAAGGCAGCTCGTACCCATGAACGGACTCACTGGCGTTGACAGCTTTTAAACGCTCGCCAGGAGTGATCTGTGATTTTGTCATGAGTTCGATGACAGGTGAGACGGGGATGTCGATAAGGTGGCCGACACTTTCGTTGATTTGCCTGAGAACATCCGGAAGATCGACGGGCTTGGTGATAAAGGATTTGGCACCGTACTTGGTGATCGACTCTTTGATAAAGTTTTTGTCTTTAAAAATCCCGGACATCAGGATTTTCGGGATGCCAGTGGCGCCTTCCTCGTCGATTTTTTTTACGAGTTCGCGGCCGTTCATTTTCGGAAGCATGCAGTCAATGATCGCGAGCTGAATGGCGTTCGTCTTCAGCGCGCTCAGGGCTTCGTCTGGCTTATGCACCAAGATCGGATTGTAGCCTTCACGACTCACAGCTTCTTTGAGCGCGGCCCCGAAAGTGACGTCGTCGTCGACGATGAGAATTTTGATCTCGTTCTTGAGCATATGGTCTTATCGGTCAGTTTGGCTTCGCCCATAGAGGTGGACCAGGGGAAAGCGCATGGTTGCTATGCGTTAGGATGCCTCATTTTGAGAATCACGACTAATTGAACGAGACGACAGCTTGACCTAGGTCTGATAGACTTCAAATATTGGAGATGATTTGATCAGCGGCAGGCCGGATTTTGACAAGGTCTGATTTTAGAAAGGAAAGACGCCATGGGAGCCAACACCACAGCAACGACAGATGGAACTTTTGAGGCAGATGTTTTGAAATCGGATGTTCCGGTTTTGGTCGACTTCTGGGCCGAATGGTGCGGACCATGTAAGTCACTTGCTCCGAAGCTTGAGGAAATCGCGGGCGAGCTTTCAGGCAAAGTGAAAATCGTGAAGCTCGACATCGACAACAATCGTGAGATGACAGAAAAGTTTGGCGTGCGTGGTATTCCAACCATGATTCTTTTCAAAGGTGGCGAGCAAGTGAACCACATGGTCGGCAATCGTTCGAAAGAAGAGATCGTGAGCTTCATCAGCTCGGCACTCTGATTCATTGAAAGCGGCCAGTGCCGCGCTGGGTTTCAGCTCTCGGGCTAGAACTTGAGCCAATTGGCCTCGCGACGGTGTCGCGGGGCTTTTTTGCGTGCTGTTTTTGCGGGGATGTTTCTGGCCGTTTCGGCCAGAAATTGGAAGAGCTAGAACAGGTATTTGCGGTAGCTGACCGACGACACCAGGCCAAGTGCCGCCATCGTCGTCAGCATGTTCGATCCGCCATAGCTCAAAAGCGGCAGCGGAATTCCCACAATCGGAAGCAGGCCGATCACCATGTTGATGTTGATGAACATGTGCCAGAAGAGCGAGGCGGCAATTCCCACCGTGAGCAGAGCGCCGGCCTTGTCGCGCGCATGGTTGGCAATTCGTATCATCGAAAGATACAAGAACCCAAACAGCGAAATCGTGAAGGCGCTGCCTAAGAACCCAAACTCCTCCGAGAGAACCGAGAAGATGAAGTCCGTGTGGCGTTCTGGCAAGAACTCGAGCTGGGACTGTGTCCCTTTTCGGAATCCTTTACCTGTGGCTTGGCCCGAGCCGACCGCGATTTTGCTTTGGATGCTGTTGTAGCCCTTGCCGCGAGGATCGCGGTTGGGATCGAGGAACGTGTAAATGCGGTGTTTTTGATAGTCACGAAGACCAAAAAACCAAGCGCCTGTCGCGCCAAAAAGCAAAAACACCGTCAGTGCAACCAAGATCGCGCGGCGAATTTTCACGAAGAATAAGACCGAACTTCCGATGACAAAGATCATCATGGCAGTCCCCAAGTCGGGCTGTTCGGCCGTGATAAAAAACGGAATACCGATCACCAAAAGAAGCGGGCCTGCAAGATCCTTCAGTCCCATCCCATCTGGGAACGACTTGTGCGATAAAAGTTTGGCCAAGATGATGATCACCGCAAGCTTCATCGATTCCGACGGCTGATAGCTGAAGATTCCAAAATCCAGCCAGCGCTGGGCGCCGAGCGCGACTTTTCCAACAAAGATAACGGCCACCAGTGCGACCAAGTTCAATCCGTAAATGACATAGGCCATTCGGATGAAAAACTGGTAGTCGATGAGGGTCACGGCGATGAAGACGATCCAGCCTTTGATGAGCCAAAAGACTTGTGAGATAAAAAGTCGATCCGTGGTGACGGCGCCAAGCCCGTGCGTCGCGGAATACAGATTGATGATGCCCACCAATTGCAGGCAGAGAATGGGCACCACAAAATTCCAGTCGAGCTTACGGAAAAAACCGCGCTCTTGAATTTGAAAATCAACCATCATTCTCCCTCAATCGGTCCATCGACAGGCGGCGCTTGGGTGGTCGGCGCCGGCGCTTGTCCTGGCTTTTTATTTTTGCGTAGGTCGCGCTCCAGCCATTCGGGGCGATACTTTTGTACGTAAGCGGCCACCATGGCCTTGGCGACTGGCGCCGCACCACTGGATCCATGGCAGGCGTGCTCGGCCAAGATGCCAAATGCAATTTCCGGATTGTCAGCCGGTGCGTAGCCTATGAACCAGCCATGGTGGCGCTGATGTTTTGGTCGGGATTCGCAAGAGGCATAAATCTGGTCAGCCGAGAAATTCATGACCTGCGAGGTTCCGGTTTTGCCGGCGATCTCGATGTAATTTAAGCGAGAGGCCCGAGCGGTTCCGCGGTCGCCATTGACGACCAGGCGAAGGCCTTCTTTGACGCTCTTGAAGGTCTGTTTGCTGATGTGGAATTCGCCATTTGGATCGCCGAGGTCGCGAAGAATTTGCGGTTCACTTTCGCGAATCAGGGTGTTGTCGGGAGAAAGCACACGTTTGACAACAAATGGTTTTACGACCTTACCTTCCGTGCCGATGGCGTTGTAGGCCACCGCCATCTGCAGCGGATTGGAAAGGACAAAACCTTGGCCGATGGCGACCGAGAGGTTTTCGCCAGGCTGCCATTCTTCGCCCATCGTCGTTTTTTTCCAGTCGTTTGAGGGCATCAGCCCCGCGCGTTCGCCCGAGAGTTCGATCCCGGTGCGTCGGCCAATGCCGAAGGCGTCGCAGTAGCGGAACATCTTGTCGATGCCGAGTGCGATTCCCATTTTATAGAAGAAGACATTGGACGAACGTTCGATGGCTTCCGAAACGACGAGGTTTCCGTGACCGCCGCGCAAGTGATCGTGGTAGGGGCGGCCGGCGAAGCGAAGCACGCCCGGGCACGCCACGACGGTGTTGGGTGTGATCACGTTTTCTGCCAAAGCCGCCATCGCGATCAGCGGTTTGAAGGTGGAACCTGGGCTGTTGTGGTCTTGAATGGGTTTGTTGCGAAGCGGTTTGTCCGGGTCATTCACCAGGCGTCGCCAGAGATCGGGCGAAATCCCTGTTGAAAATTCGTTCGGATCAAAAGAGGGTGCCGACACCCAGGCGAGAATTTCGCCATTGGCTTTCATCGCAATCGCGCCGCCGATGCGGTTGCCTTCCACAAACGCACGCCATGCGGCCTCTTGGATGTCTTTGTCGATGGTCAGGATCATGTTGTTTCCTGGCGAGGCGGGCGTGATGCCACCCATCGAACCCAAAAGACCCATCGGATCGCCAACGGCTTCGCGGCCATGGGCATCTAGCTGGGCAACGGAAATGCCATCTTTGCCTCGAAGCTCGAGGTCGTAGACCTGTTCGAGGCCGATAGTCCCGATGAGGTCACCTTGCTGAAACTTGATGCCGCGATTTGCAAATCGCTCGTTGAGCACGGGCAATTGACGTTTGGAAATCTCGGCGACGTAACCAAAAAACTGGGCGCCATTTTCTTTCAGCGGATACGAACGAAGGACGGTCTCCTTGATGTCGATTCCGGTGTAGTCCTGCTTCAGGATCTCGAGATTAAAAATGTCGTCGCGCGTGAGGTTGTCTTTGATGCGAACAGGGCGGAAGGGGCCGTTGATGCGACGGCTCCGGCTGACGAGTTGCATGACGGTTGATGGTGGCATGTTGAGTGCGGCGCCAATGGCCTCGGCCGTTTCCTCAAGGTTGGAGACATACTGGGGCGACAAATTGACTTCAAAACCGGGAAGGTTTTCGACGAG
>CAKQVW010000040.1 GCA_934277865.1 uncultured Pseudobdellovibrionaceae bacterium
GGTCAATGAAATGGCCAAAGAGGTTGCGACGTTGAACGAAAAAATTCAACAAGTCGAGCTTTCTGGCGGCCACGCCAACGACGAGCGCGATCGCCGCGATCTTTTGATCAAACAAATTGGCGATCGGATCAACATTCGTTGGGCCGAGGGAAAAGACTCAAGTGTCACGATCACGGCAGGTAACACGGCAGTGTTGGTGGCGGGGTACGATGCCAAACGCCTGGAGGCCAGTGGGACTCCAGAAAAAGGTGGCAAGGGCGAAGGCAACGTCGACATTTTTTATCTCAACAACGAGCGTGCAACTCCGGTTGAAGTGACCGAGCAGCTTGTTGGCGGAAAAATAGGTGGTCTTCTTGAGGTTCGCGACAAGGTGATCTCAGAGCTGATGGGTGATCTCGACAAGATGGCTTATTCCTTCGCGGCGACGATGAACGACGTTCATCGCCAAGGCTACGATGCCTACAACCGAACGAATCTCGATTTCTTTGAGCTCCCATCGGATGTCAAACACGCGTCGGCCAATCTCAAAGTCAATCAAGGCATCTTGGAAGACGTCGGGCGCATCGCAACCGGGGGCCAAATGGCCGCACCTGGTGACAATCGCGTGGCGCTAAAGATGGCTCGGCTTCAGCAAGACAAAGTCATGGGTGGCGAGACCACGCTCGATGAGTTTTACAACAGCATCGTCGGCAAGGTGGGTATTCACGCCAAGCGTGCCGAGACAGCCAGCGAAACTCAGCGCGATATCGTGAAGCAGCTTTCCAACATCCGCGAAAGTATCAGTGGCGTGAGTCTTGACGAGGAAGCGACGAAGCTGATTGAGCACCAAAAGGCATTTTATGCCTGTGCTCGTCTAATTCGCACGGCTGATGAGATGTTCGATACGGTTTTGAATTTGAAACGACTCTAATGATGGTGCAGTGATATGCGGATCGCGGATAAAATGAATTTCGACCAAGTGAACGCCGGTTTGCAAAAAAACCGAAGTGAACTTTCGGAATTGCAGAACCAAGCCGCCACTCAGAAGCGGGTCAATAAGCCGAGTGATGATCCGCTTGCGACCACACGCGTGCTGTCGGCTCGCACCAATATTAACTCTAGCCAGCAGTACATCAAAAATATCAACCAAGCGAAGACGTTCTTGGAGTACTCCGATCAGTCACTCGCCGAACTCACCGAGATCCTCACGCGCGCCAAAGAGCTTGCGATCTCGCAGGCGTCCGATGGTGGAGCGAATGCCGGTTCACGTGCGGTCACCGCGACGGAAGTTGAACAATTGGTGGGGCAGACGGTTCAGGTAGGAAATCGTAAGCTAGGAGATCGATTTCTCTTTGGTGGCTATCGCACGACAGAGGCGCCGTTTGATCCGCAAGGTGCCTATCGTGGTGATGCGGGCGAAATGAAGGTCGCGATTAATAAAGAGGCCGACGTTTCTATCAATGTTCCGGGTAGTCGGGTGTTTTTGGGTTTGGGAATTCGTGGAAATTCACCCGCCGTGTCACCAAATACTCCGGGAGGGGTGACGCCTAATAATGAAGCTACTATTCGAGGCCCGGCCGGCGAGACTGTCACGCCGTCGGCGCCTAGCCAGCTCTCCGCAACTTGGCGGAATAGCGGGACGAATGTGTTCTCGGTTTTGCAGGATCTCGAGGTGAGTTTGCGCACCAACTCAAAAGAGGGTGTTCAGGACTCGCTTGATAGGCTGGATGAGGCTTTGGCGCAGGTTGTACTGGCTCGCTCGGAGGTTGGTTCGCGGCTGGCGACGCTCAACAGCGCGACCGAGAACTTGACCAAAGGAGTGGTGGATTCTAAAGCGCTCGCGTCGAGCATGGAAGACGTCGACACGTTCGAACTCGTATCAAATCTTACGAAATCTGAAAGCACCTTAAAAGCGTCTCTCGATTCGTCAGGAAAACTCATTCAACCTAGCCTTCTTGACTTCCTTCGATAGCAAAAGTAGCTAAAGCGGCGCTCTTTTTCTTCCGTTAAGGGAGAAGAAGAATGTTGTACCGGACACTTTGACCAGGACGTTGAAGGAGAACCGAATGCTGGTGCTTACCAGAAAACTCGGCGAATCAATTGCGATCGATGACCATATTAAAATCCGTGTTGTCCAAATCAAGGGCAAGCAGGTTCGTCTGGGGATCGAGGCACCGAAAGATACCAAAATCCATCGCGAGGAAGTTTACCTTGCGATCCAGAGCCAAAACACCGAGTCGGTTAATACGACAAGTGAATCAACTCGAGCAGTTGCCAAGCTTCTAAAGCCATAAGTGGCGTTTCGCCCTCCGGGCTTCACTGCTTTCCGTGCTACTGCGCGGAAAGATCGGGGCGTCGCTTCGGTGGCATTGGTGGAATTAATTAAGGGCCGCAGCGGTGTGTTATGCGTCGCGAAGGCTTTTCCACAGTGTTTTTCATCTGTTTCACACAGACTTCTCCACTTTGACTGAATTTTTTCTTGCTTAAGGGAAAATCAGGTCACTACGCTTAAGTTTGAGGGTCGGGTTCGATTTTTCGGGACGATGGTCCAAGCCATTCACCGAAATGAGAGTCCGAGGTGTCAGTTGGATGTCGGGCATTTTTGCACGACAGCGGACGGCGCTAAAATAGTGCGGAGGGCGTAAGTGGCAGCCATACAAATTCAGACTTCGCGATTCGGAATCGTTCAATGTGCGGAAGAGGATTTAATCCTGTTCCCCGAGGGGATTCTTGGATTCGCGGATCTTCGGAAGTTTGTTCTCGTCGATGACCCTTCGGACGAGATTTTCGCTTGGCTACAGAGTTGTGAAATTCCTCAAATCGCCTTTCCAGTTCTTGAGCCCGAACTGTTCACGACGAACTACCAATTGAACCTTACCAAGCACGATCTCGAAAGCCTCGACCTGAAGGCCGCGACGGGTGTTCGTTCTTTTGCAATCATCACGGTTCCAGAAGACCCAACTCAGATGACCGCAAATTTGAAGGCGCCAGTTGTGATCAACGTCGCCAAACGCACAGCTCGTCAGATTGTTCTTCAAGACAACAATCTCGCGATCCGTGAACCGATTTTCGCCAAGCTGCAAAGCCGTGTGGTCCAAAACCCACAAACGCCGATCAAAACTCAGGCGACAGACTGGGGTGTTGCAGTACGCCTCCCAGAGCCCACCGTTTAAGGTACCTCCTTGTTTTTTGATTTGCACCGCATAAAAGTGCTGACTTACTTCACACAGACGGCTGCAATATATTTGCGTCGCGGTAGGCGTATTGCAATGACCGAAGTGATTCTTCGACCTTTAGCCTTCGGGCAGCTGCGTGCTAATTTTTTGAAGTCGGCTTTGATTCGCTTTGCAATATCTGCTTCGGCGAGTCGATTGAATTGAAGCGGTAAAACTGATTAACTAAATCGTGCCCTCAACATCTCCAATCAGAATTGGAACTTAGGAGCGAGGAACTTCCGATGAAGACCCACACGCGAATTCTAGGTGCTTTGACTCTGTTAGCTCTCGGACCATTTTTTCTGCCAAGCTACTCATCGGCGAATAAGTCGACATGTGTGGCGCCGAAAGAGTCGTTCCCCGTGAAACACAATGGCTACTACCATCGGATGCATCCATCGGGAAACTACTTCATATACACCGATACAAATAGATCCTTCGTTGTCGACATATCGAATAGGGCACAGCCGGTGACGTATAAATCGAAAATGAGGGAAGAGGCCTATCCCGTTGAAGCCGCAAAAGGTGGGTGGGAGTTGATTGCAGCGCCTATTGATGGTGGAGGGCGTGGTCCCAAAGGAGGCATGCAGTACTATAGGTTTGGCGATTTGACTTCCAGCAAGTCAGGCTCAGCGGCACCCACTTACGAAGATCGAGAGCACGGCGAGTACTATCTCAGTAGCGCTGAGCTGCCTGCATCGACGAGTCAAACCAAGCGGGTCAGAACGCTTCTTTTTTCCGAGCGACATTATCGAGAGTACGACTTTGAAATGTCGAAAGATGGTTCGATTGCGAAATCAAAAGCAGGTCCAATTAAACGGCTTTGTGAAAATCTTTTTGGTGCAAAACAGCGCCCGCAAATTACTCCTCAGCAGGAAGAGGCATTGTCTCGGCTCAGACAAGAATTCGGATCGTTGGTGCGTGGCGGGGGAGCGACAAAAGTGAACGTCGAGGCTGCCCGCGCTAAAGCTGAGGAAATTTTTAATTTACAGCGCGAAGTCTACGCTCATTTAGGAGAGCAGTTCGCTACTTTGAATAAGCAACGCAATCTGGCTCTCATTGACCTGGTTGGAGCACAGGCGGCGGTGCAGGAGTTTCGTCCTTATCAAGATGCGATGAAGCAGCTGCGAGAGGCGCAAGTGAATTACGACCGGAGACGACAAGATATCTCAAGACCTATTTATGAGGCGCAAAGAGTTCGGCTGCGTGAAATCGAGACGGCTTATCGAGCAGAACGCCGGGAATCCGAGAGGGGCAGACTCGCCCAAGAGTATACCCGTGTGCAAAACGAGGTGGAACAGGCGATTAACCAATCGTTCAATTCCGATCCAGAGGCGCGAAGGCTTCAGGCGACACTGACGGCCGCAGACAAGCTTCGGGTCGAACTTGAGAAAGTAGGTCCGGTCAAAGTGATGCGCGAACTCGTGAGTCAGATTGGACAACTTGAGGAGGATGCTTCCGACCTGACTGCGAGAAATTTGATTAATCCCATTTTGTCAAAAGACGGAACTCATGTGGCGGGATTGGTGGGTCGCAGGTTGAACGTGTTTAAGATCAACGACGATGGGACTTGCGAAGTTGTGTTAAAGACTAAACATCGCGCTTCAAAGGTGAGTTTTAGTTATCCTAAGCAAGGTGAAAACTTAAAGGTGGCCTTTACGACAGAAGGTACTGCACCAAAGTACGAGCAAACTGCCTACGTGATGGACACGAAAACTGGTCGATCAGAGATCATTTCCGATTCAGGAGACGGGCCTTCCTATCCCGGCTTTTTGCTTGATGGGCGCGTGATGTATCGATCGAGCAATGGCATGACCATTGTGGACCCGGAGGCGAAGCAGGGGCGGCAGTGCATTGCAATCGATTCAATTGCACCCAGATCAGGTGGAGAAGGAAGGACTACAAAATGAGAATTCGTTTTATGCATTTCCTTGTTGGATTTTTTTCGGTCGGTCTCTGCTTCGCGGCGGCAGATGCCAAGAAGGTCGAAGCAAAAAACGGGACAAAGTCCGCAATTTCACCCGACACAGAGAAAGCGCGCATCGTTGCTTCAGGAAGTGTTCTTCCAGATGTTGACATATCAAATTGTCGGGCATTGATTGAGTCAACGGCAATGGAGTTGGGATCTGCTGGAAGCTGGATTGAACAGGCCCCCAAAGTGACGGGTTCTCGCACTTTTCGTACACCGACGAAGCAGATTGGTAATTGGCTAGAAATTGAGGTTGCCGCTAGCGGAGCGGTTACGTTGTACACAATTGGCGAGTTGGTTTCAAAGGAAACCAGTTGGAACGCCAATTGCGCGACCAAGGCAGCCGTGCATCCGGGATTAGGTACAGTCCTGGCAAAAGACGGTGATACGTCGATTAAATCCTTTACGGACACCAACTTGGAAGAGCTGCTTGCGAAGAATGGGAGCGGTGTTATTTATGTTTGGTCACCAGGAATGTCATTTTCGGCGAAATTCTTGAAAGCCTATCGTGCCTGGGCAAAAAGTAAAAAAATGGATTTCGCAATTGTCGTTGATCCGCGCGCAACGATGCGTGAAGTATTGGCCGCTGAAAACACCTATGGGTTTAGTTGGGAGCGAGTGCGGATGAATTCAGTTGATCTTTACATGCGAAGCACGACCATCCATTTTCCAACGGCTTTGGTTTTTAAAGATGGTCGAATTCATCGTTCGGAAATCGTAGGGGTCATGTCAGTACATGATTTTGAGTCGGAGGTTCAAAAACGACTTTCCAGCCTCTAGCCGTTTAAAGCAGCTTCATCGCCAAGACAGGTCTCGGCACTAGTTAGCAAAACTAATCTCCAAGTTGAGTAGCACTCAACTTGAGAACGGGCGCACCTCGCGCAAGAAGAGGGCAACGGGACATTTCCCGATAACCCTTTTTGAAAGTGAGTTTTGCCATGATCCTTCTTCAGTATTTGAAATCAGTTTCGTTAACGGTTCGGATTGCAGCGGTTGCCGGAGTTTTGTTGGGAGCGTTGGTTGTGACTGAGGCCGAAGCTAAGTCTTGCAGTCCCACATGTCGATCGACACTTGAGTACGTGCAAAGTGGATTGACCGAGATCTTCGCGCATGAAAAGTGGCAAGCTTCCCACATAGACAGTGATCCAACCGACTTTTGGACCGACAAAAGCTGGTTTGCGCGTTTCATGACGGTCAATGGGAAAACTCCAGACGGCCAAGCGTGCACGGTAACTCTGTTTCGCGGTAGCACCGAGGGCTGGAATGACTACGACCATGGGCAGTTTCCTCTAGTTTGGTACACCGATGCATCGGGCGCCTTCGTTTCACATACTGGAAGCACGGCTTCGACTCAGAACTCCAAGTACGACGAGCAATCCAAACGTGTGATTCTTGAGTCCTTGTCTGTGCAAGGAGTCGGATGCAGCCAATGGGGCGGTTGCCCCGTGGAAACCCACACGCTTGCTGAGGTTTCTCAAATCAGAGGTGGTATTAAAAAATCTTAAGGGCCACCGCGCCGACGCGACCTGCATCCTTGAATAGGTGTCGATCGTAATGTAAGCGGGTGATTAAAACTGCGAGAAGGTCTCAATGGAAGCGGTCTTCTCGTAATAAAAGGGCCAACACGAACAACGGCGGTTCTTGAGTACTCTACTCGAACCGGTTCGGAATTACTTTATAGCCGTCGGCCTGCAGCAAATTGACTAAAGAGTTCGGGCCGGCATCCAAGTGAAGTCGACCGACAGCAATAAAGCTGTTTTGGTATACTCTTAATGCTCCTACAATGCTGGTTTTCCAGAGGATGTTCCGTTTGTCGATTAAGCATCGTTGCTGAGGATTTTCAGCTTCGTAGAATTTCGAAAAATTTTGCTGACCTGCTTTGTAGGCATCCAATATTTCAAGAACAGTGTCTGCGAACTCGAACTCAGGATGCTTTTCGGTCGCGATCTTGGTCAAAAATTGAATGGAAGCGTCCTCATTCTGCTCGGTACATTGACGAATGACCTCAAGCATCTTTGCGTCGAGGAAAGTCGTCGGCTTACCCGATCGCTTAGCTAGGGTGATCAAATCGGAATCGAGCGCCTTGTTACCAGGATTGGTTCCCAATCTTTCTGTGAGTTCAGCCAGGCCGTTAGCTTGATATATGACGTTTGTAAACCACAGCAGGCCTTGCAGATCGAGCTTTTCAACAAACGTCAAATCGATACCTGGCGAGGAGGCACGCGAAATAGAATCCTTGAAGTAGCTTCTTAAGCCTTCTTGTGTTGTGGAATCGAGTTGAGACATGCCAGGTTTCACCTTGCTGGCATCAAAACTTAGAAACAGAGTGTCCTTTAAGCTTTTGCCTTTGATCGCAGAAGCGTCGATTTCCGCAACAAAATGATCGGCATCGTTCAACGCTTTCTTGACAGAGTTAGGAAGCTCGTCGAGGCCAATGCCCAAATGAACTGTGCCAAATAGATACCCCAAAGGAACGCCGTCTTTCGACAGTTTGTAGTAGATCGGTGTGATGGGAGATCGATAGTCATTCGAAGACTTTCCAATCACCGCACAGCCGGCAAAAATGCAGCCGACGACGAAGGCAATAGAGCAGTCCTTAAGCCATGAAATAAAATGGCGAGACCTGGAAAAAGAAAAACTCGTCATTCGAGACTCCTAAGTCTAACGTGTTGCGATGACTTGTCGCGAGCGACTCGTACTACATGTCGTGCGTGAGGTTCCAGAAGAAAGAGGCCGAGACCGAGAGGCTGGGGCCGAAGACGTCGGTCCAAATCGGAATGGCTAAATACTCGGCGGAGATGCGAATTCCATAGTTGTCTTCAAACCTTAATTCAACACCGCCTTGAAGGTTGGGGAGGATATTTGGGGTCTTTTCGTCGAACGGACAGGGGTCTTGTCGCGTGGCGCCGAAGCACCGGCGCTCGACATGCCAGGCAGCTCCTCAACCTGCGAAAAGCGAAGCTGAAAAGTAGGTGCCCGGCAAAATGGACAGTCGGCCAAGCACTGACGTACGAATGAAGGTCGTGTTGAATGTTCCGACGGCGCCTTCGTTGAAGCTGGCGGAGAGCGCTCCGCCGCTGACCTCGAAGTCGAGCCCAAAAAAGTCTCCGTCTTGCGCTTTACCGAATAAAGAGACTTGGGTTTGGCCATCAACTTTGAACTTCACGTCTTCCTTTAGTGAAGGGATCTGCGCCTGGCCGTGGCCGATGGCTACGTGCAAGTCTCCGATTTTGGAAGGTAGCATTGCGCCCTCGGCGTACCAGGTCGAGAGTGTCGACAAAACTAGGCCGAACAAGAAGAGCGCCGCCGCGAACTGTCGTTTTTCCATCCGATAGTATCTCCATGTGGATTGGGCGTCAGTCAAAGCAGTCTGGGGTTTCAAGACGTCCTCCTGGCCAGAGGGCGAGGCCGGATTCCGAGCACCAGACTCAACCTGAGACGGCGTCTTGCCGATAACGTCCATAGCCAGTAAGGCGCTTTTCCGAGGGAGGACAGGATGTTGCCCGCCAAGGAAGGGTTTTGGACATGGTTCAATTCTGTTTGCGAGGGATCGCGATAGCCGCCGCATTGTTTGTGGCGACGCAAGCGAACGCGCAAGAGCAAACGCGAGAGCGTTCGAAGCGTGATGAAGTTCCGGCAATTTTTGATGTGCGCAAGTCGCTCCCGATGGAGCCGACTGAAAAGGCGTATCACGATTTCTACATCAACGCTGGTATCGAGGCAGGTTTCAAGCGAGGGCAATATCTTCCGATTCGTCGCTCTCTTCCTGTGCATGATCCGATTCAAAATAAACAGCAGGCGGTGCTGACGGTGCCGGTTGGCAACGTGGTGGTGATTCATGTTGATCGCGGACTCACGGTCGCGCGTCTCGTGCAAGAGGTCGGCAACGAAGATCGTCCGACTTTGGAATTCGAGGCGATCATGATTGGTGATCACGTCGACATGAAGGGCATCACGACAACTCCGCCGAAAGACGCCGGAAAAAAGAAGGCGACACAGGCCCCTGTGTCGGCAGCGGAAGTTGCTGAAGCAGCGGAGGCAACGACTTTGGTTCCCGAGCAAGTGGCGCCGACCGCAGCCGTGGTCCCGGCGGCTACGACGGTCTCGGCTGGCGTGCAAACTCTTCCTGTTGCGCCGAAAGCCGATGCGAGCGCAGTGAAAACTCATGGAACAGAGCCGAAGGTCGATTCTCAGCGAGTGACACAGCCGCTTCCACCGCCTACAGCTTAAGGGATGAATCCCGAAAATACTCCGAAGCCCTTCGCAATAGGTTTGGTTAAAAATCTTTCCCGCGCCTTTGAAGATGAAGTCACGGCACTTCTCTTTGATTATGGCGCGGAAGGTGTTTCTGAAGATCTCCCCTTCGTTCAAAGAGATCTGCGCTATGATCCAGAGGTCGTCGAAACCGCTGATGTCACCTTGAAGGCCTACTTTTCGGAACCGCTTCCCGAATCCAAGCGGCTGGAGTTGGAGTCCGCGCTGCGGGTATACGATCCGCGTGTGCTGTTTGTGATGACGCTCGAGGAGCATCGCGACTGGCTGGAAGAATGGAAAAAAGGATTTGTTCCATTTCGTTTTGCCGAGCCATTTTGGGTCGTGCCGAAGTGGTGTGAGGTGCCTGCTGGAATTGGTGCTTCACATGTGATCTGGATGGATCCCGGTATGGCGTTTGGAACTGGAACCCATGAAACCACCAGACTTGCTGCAAGCCTGATCGTACCTTGGATGAGCAGCGCTGGAAAAAATAAGAAGACGCGTGTCTTGGATGTCGGAACAGGCACGGGGATCCTAGCGCTCATCACCGAACGTCTTGGTGCTGCGCACGCCACCGGGCTTGATATCGACCCCGAAGCTCGCCGCACAGCGAGAGAAAATCTAGAACTCAATTCGTCAACAGGAACGGTGATTGACGACCGCGACATCAGCGAAGTCGCAGCAGAGTGCAGAGCTAGTGGGGAAGCGTTTGATCTCACGATTGCAAACATCATCGATGGTGTTTTGTTGGCATTGGCAAACGACTTGGCGGCAACTGTTAAACCGGGCGGCACGATGATCCTCTCTGGGATCCTCACGGAGCGTGAGGATCAGTTTCATCGGGATTTCGCCGCCAGCACGAAGCTCGAAGAACAGCGCCGGGTTCGTGAGGGTGAATGGTGTGCTTCGATTTGGCGGAAGGCTTAATCGACTATGCGACGTTATTGGATAGAGAGCGACGACTTTGACAGCCACGAGGTTGGCGGGTTTGTGCGTTTGACCGGTGATACGCTTCATCACATCCGCGATGTTTGCAGACAGGATGTTGGCGATCGGTTCGAGGTGCTTGATGACGGCCGTGCGTTTTTGGTCGAAGTCACTTCAAGCTCCAAACGCGAGATGCTGGCTCAAATTCGGGAGGTTCGAGAAATCGAGCCACTGCCTTTTCCTCGTGTGCGCTTGGCGCTGGCAATCCCTCGTTTCAATGTTTTCGAGGCGGTACTGGAGAAAATGGTGGAGATGGGGGTTGAAGAGATTCAGCCGCTGTTCAGTGACAATTCATTTCTTAAAACCGATTCCGAATCTTGGCGCGGCAAAGAAGCTCGCTTCCAAAAGATCATTCAAAGCGCGACTCAGCAGTGTGGGCGGGGCGAGAAAATGCGGCTCCTGCCGGCAAAAAGACTCACGGAGTTTGTTCGCGACGTGAGTTCGGAAATTAACCGTGGTGCCCCTGTTTCGGGTCTCTTTGCCTACGAGGTCGGCAACTTGCCGATCAAAGAGGCGTTACGGCAGGGGACGCGAAATTCGCCAGCTCCATCCCCAGGCGACGCGGCAGGCGACTCCGCGAAGCTGGTTTGGGCTTTTATTGGAGGCGAGGGTGGTTTTTCAAAACAGGAAGTGGAGAACTTCGCGTCTCTCGGCTTTCCTGCCGTCACCCTGGGGCGCCAGGTTTTGCGAGTTGAAACGGCTTGCGTGGCCCTAGTCAGCGTCCTAAAGTACGAGCTGGACTTGATGCGTTGACGAGAGGGCAGAATGGAATCTGAAATCGGCGATTTTGACTTTAAGCCACTCAATGAGGGTCTCGGCTTTCATCGCAAAGTAAAACCGCTAGAGACGGAAACGGAGTCGGAAGATTCTTTTTCGTTTTCCGCAATCGGATCCGGCACACTTGATGTCACATCTCGTGAACAATCAAAAGGCCTCTTGAGTTCGGCCGGACCGGCAAGCGCCGACGGCGCCTCGGTGCCTTCGTTTGGTCTCACTGGTGGTGCCGCGACGGGCACGACTTCGGGCCGCGCGAAGCACAATACAAAAAGCGTTTCAGATCTGATCGCAGCTCTTCCACCTTCTTTAGATCTTCTTCTCGAAGAGTCTTCGTCTTCAGGCGCGGTCGCACAATCTGGTTCGAACACGCCGACGAGCGTTTCGACTGGGACCACGACGGGCCGCAAACGGGCACCGCTCTTTGGTCCGCCAAGCGATGAACTGGCGAAACCAGGCGCGCCAGCAGCTGCTTCGTTGGCGGCCACGGCGGCTCCGCTTGCGGGAGCTGCCAGCCCAGAAAAGAAAAAGGGTTTCTTGAATCTGCCGCTTGGGCGTAACGACTATGGCCTCAAAACCAAAGCTGGAGCTCCGGCGCCGGCGCTTGATGAAAATGTAGCGAAAACATTCCCGACGGTATTCCCACATCTGGGAAGTCTTGCGGGACAGCCTGCAGCTGCGACTCTGAAGGGTGCAGCGGCGGCGCAAGCGGCGGTGATCGGCACAAGCACGAAAACTACAAAAGCTCTCGAGATCGAGACGGCGACAGGTGAGCACGCGATTGCGGCACACTTTGGTTCGGCGGTTTTGGACACTTTGGTTGCCATCGGCATGGCGTGTTTGTTTTTGGCAGTAGCACTTTCCATCACAGGAGCCAACTTGCTGGCACTTCTGGAAAGTTCGCACACTGACGAGGCCATCATGGTTTCGCTGGCGATGTTCTTTGTTGGAATGGCGCTGCTTTACGTTCTGGCGGCACGCACCTGGGTTGGAGCCACACTTGGCGAATGGTCGTACGAAATTCGCGTGGGACACGCGCAAGCGCGCAAACGTTGGTTCTATCCGATTCAAATTCTGTGGCGTGGCGTTTTGGTGGCCGCGACGGGATTTGTTTTGATGCCCTTGATCTCTCTGATCGCAGGACGCGATGTTCTCAAGTACCTCACCGGTCTCGAGCTGATGTCGGTGGAAGGGGCAGTGGATGCGGCGCACGCCGCACACGTGGGCCATGCAGCAGAAAATCCAGCTTGATCACAAGACCTTGGCAGAACAGCTTGAGAGCGTTCGCCAAGGTAAGAAGGTCGTTTTCACCAACGGCTGCTTTGACCTCCTTCATGTCGGTCACATCCGGTACCTGCAAGAGGCCAAGAGTCTCGGTGATTTACTTGTTGTCGGCCTCAATACGGACGCCAGTGTCAGCAAACTCAAAGGGCCATCGCGCCCTGTTCAGCACGAACTTGATCGCGCCGAGATCATGGCGGCCTTGGGCTGTGTAGACTTTGTGACGTTGTTTGGTGAAGAGACACCTCAGGCGTTGATCGAAACAGTGAAGCCGGATGTTTTGGTCAAGGGCGGAGACTGGACACCGGATAAAATCGTGGGTGCACCATTTGTCTTAAGCCGCGGCGGAACGGTGCGGTCGCTGTCCTTCCAGCCGGGCCGTTCGACGTCTTCCATCATCGAGAAGATCAAGTCTTAAACTTTTCATCCCTGACGAAAACAAGACCGCGCTTCAAAACCGGAGGCCGATTTTTCCGCTGAGGACACTTTGTGTGTAACGGTCGAGCTGAAGCGCCACAAAAACGGAGTTCATACGAAAAGTTCCGCCGGCAACAGTGTGAAGAGTGCTGACGGTTTCTTGTTCCAGGAGCGACGAGTCGGTCACTCCGAGGCTGCCGCCGACAAAGGAACCAAAGGATTGCATGACGCCAATTCCGGCATAGAGCGCGACTTCATTCACGTTGATTCCACCCATCAGATCGAGTCCGTAGGTGCGTGTGACCATTTGATTGGAAATGTCGGCGGTGTTCATGTGAACAACGAGGCTTGAGGAAAGTGGAAGCGAGGAGGCTTCAAAAAAGCTCCAGCGCACAACGCCGCCAAACTGCGAAAGTCGGTTTTGTTGGTTGTAGGGAATGAAGTGGATAAAAAAATCGAGACCCGAGTACAGACCTTTTCCGATAGTGAACTTGGGGATCGTCGTATCGGATTGCGGAACGGGAAGGCGATTCCCTAGGCGAGCGAGGTCTTCGGTCGGTATAGATTCGAACGAAAGACCAAACTCCAAACCACTATAGCCCCCAAGCGAATAAGGGTCTGAGAGAATCTTGGCGGCTGTGCCAAATCCCACAATCTTCAGTGCCTCTTGGCGGTCGGTCGAACTGAGGCCGGTTGGCAGAGTC
>CAKQVW010000041.1 GCA_934277865.1 uncultured Pseudobdellovibrionaceae bacterium
TGGAGCACCCAAAACACGACTATGTCAGCGACCAGCTAAACCTTTTACTGGCCGGCAAAGACGTGACGGTAAACGAGTCGGACGTCTACGGCTGTTCAATCACATATAAAAACTAGGGATAAACTTCCTGCAGGAAGGACCGCACAGCTTTCGTGGCGCGCTTGTCGGCGGTTTCGTTGTAGGCGGCCCCTCGAGCCGGATCCGATCCGGCCTCTTTTTTTGTAAATGCATGCACGGCATTCGCGTATGAGATGAATTGGTAGTCGACATTGGCTTGATTCATCTCATTAAAAAAAGCGTCGACCTCTTTTGGAGGAACGATTGGGTCAACAGCTCCGTGCAAGATCAGGAGTTTGGACTTTATCTTGCCGGCATCTTTGGGCTTGGTCGTGTTGAGGTTTCCGTGGACGCTGATGATGGAGTCCAGTTTAAGTCCTTGCCGGCCCATTTCCAGCGCCGCGGTTCCGCCAAAACAATAGCCGATGACACTGATGCGATTCGTATCGACGGCAGAAATCTCTTTCAGTTTTTTATAGGTGGCAAGATTGCGAGCTCTTAGCTGGGCTCTCGCGCCGTCTTTTAGTTTTCTAGAGATGGCAATTGCTTGATCCGTGTCCTTAGGCTGTTTGTCTTTTCCGTAGAGGTCCGCGATGAACACGGTGTACCCCATTTGAGCGACCTCTTCTGCCTTTCTTTTGATGAACGGACTTAGCCCCATTCTGTCGTGTAACATGATGACTGTGGGCTTTGGCGGTCCAGATGGAGCTTCCGGTCCAGTGGTGACCAAGAGTCCGCGCATGGACTCGCCATCACTTTCGTACGCAACGTCCTTGAAGCGAAGCTGCCCATGGGCGGTGGAAAACGACAAGGAGATGAAGAGAAGCGCGACGAATAGTTTTTCCATGTAGGCAGTCTAAGGACTTTCGCGACCTTTTCCAAGAGATCGGTGTCATTTGGTTCGGGCGCAGATATACTTGGGAATGTGAAATACAAGGTCCTCTTTACGATAGCCGGTCTAATTGGTTCGCTACTGTTTCTTAAGGTGGTGGACCCCTTGTTCAAGCACAGAACTTTCGGTCGGGTCCAAGCGGTCGCCAAGGGCGATGCCGACCGCGAGGCCCTCTTAAAGAAGGTCGTAGATACTCCTGCCTGGAGAAAGTTTCGACACAAGACCTCTCGTCACAACGGAAAGCTAGTCGAAACCGACCGACAGCTTGGTAGCAACAATCTCATGAATACCAAGTATAGCGTGATCAGTCCCAACACCTTGGTGCGAGACACGGTTTCCGTGCGACATGAAAACCAGAAAGAGTTTGAGACGCTGTTTGACGTCACCTATTCGATAGATGACCACTCTCGCCGTAAAGTGAGTCAGGGTGTTTCGGGGGATAAATCTTCAAGTCTTCTTCTTCTCGGCTGTAGCTTTACTTTTGGCGTCGGTGTTCAAGATGAGGAAACCTTTAGTGCTGTTCTCCAGCAGAAGGATCCGAAAACCGGCGTCTACAATTTGGGAATTCGAGGCGCCGGACCAAATGACTTCTTAGACGACTTTCAAGAAAACCCTCAGCGTTACGAAGGAATTGTCGGCAAGAAGGGGGCGATCGTGTACACCGCGATTGCCGATCAGTTCGAGCGGGCGATTTGTCAGACACGGTGCTATTCGGAAGAGTCGTCGATTCGCCTAGGGGCGACGCGCACGCTATTTAGAATCAATAAGTCGAAGTATGCCCTTGATGAGCAGGGCGAGGTCGTTCGCAAGGGAACGTTCCTTGCGGCCGATCCGTTCAGTTCATTCAGACAGCTTGCTTTTCGCAGCAACATCGTCACGCTTCTTTATCGTGAGCTATTCCCATATCCTCAGGATTCGGATGTTTGGCTCTTCGCGAAGATGATCGAAAAGATCAAAGCAAATATGAGTACGAAGTTTTCTCATGACTTCTACTTTGCCTTCTTTCCAGAGAGTCATATTGAACAGAAGGACGTCTTGTTCCGTCATCTGACGGACTTAGGCATCGCCTATTTTGATTTCACGGATGTTCGTTTTAACAAGGTTCTTAACGGGCGAGCTTTTCATCCCTATGATCGTCACCCGACGGCTTTGGGGCACTATGCGTACGCGAAGCTTTTAGAGCAAGAGCTGGCGAAGAGAGAAACAGCAGGATCAAGATAAGCGTCGAGTTCTACTGCGGCTTTTGATGGCGTTCGACGAGCGCGAGAATCGAGGCGATATCTTTAAATGAAAGATCCGAAATCTCGTCGAAGGCGAGAGTGAAGCCATACCGCAATTCCAGCTCCATTGCCATGTTGGTAATGGTGAATGAGTCGAGGTAGCCGTGTTCGAAGAGGTTGGTATTCGCGTCGCCGTCGAATTTTCTACCGGAGACTTCTTCGAGGAGTCGAATTATCTGATCTGGGTTTGCTGTCATATAAACTAAGATGTCTCTTCATTTAATTGATTGGCCAAGGCATAAGGTCCCATCACCGTGTCATTATGGACGCCTCTAAAATAGTTGTCTACAGCGGCGGCCGATTCGGCGCGGCTAGCCTCCTCCGACCAAGCATCGAGAGTTCTTTGCGCTTTGTTGTGAAAGTACCTGAGCTCGGAACTCGCCATGTCTCTGACTTGCAAAATCGCTTCTGGAGAGAGGTTGTGCTCTGTGATCAGAGTTTTATCCAGTTGAGTCGCGGAGCGATCCTTTGCGATGCGCTCAAGTTGAATCTGAAGATTGGTAAACGCAGCCATCACTTGCTTGGCTAGGTGAACTTTCTTCCGATCGAGCGCGAGAGAGACTTGGGCCAAGCGCTCTTTTTGCTGGGCAAGTTCGTTGGATGTATCCGGTAGAATACAAACTTCAATTCCCGGAATCGAAATGCGAATGGTTGCTGAGTCGGTCCCGACGGACTTAATGAGCAGAGGCTCTCCTGTTGCGCGGTCTTTAAAAATGTAGACGGAAGCCATCTAGTCCTCGCTCGTTGAGAGGCGCATGTATTTTTCTAAGTCGACCTTTTCGTCAACGCTTTCAAACGCAGCGCTTACGCCTTGCCGGAACTTTTGCAGAAAGTATGTGTGCTTCAAACTCTGTCGTTTGATAAGTCCTTGTGAGGAAGACTGTTTTGAATAGCTGTCGATGTAGGCTTTGGCGGCGCGCTTGTAGTCTTTCCAGGACTTCGGCAATCGCTCTTCGACGGTGGAAATCGACCAGAGCTGAAAGTCGACCGTGTCGAAATAGTGTTGAACCTGACTGAGCTGGACTCCTGCAAGCGGTGTTTCGGCAGTTTCCAGGAACTTGAGTTTTGCGAACTGCCATTCTTGAGTGAAATTAAACCACCAAAAGAAATCGAAAACTGAGCGAATCTGAATCGGAGCTTCGTCCGCAATCGGTCTGAGGAATGCAAACATTTTGTCTGCGTCGATGCTCACTCGCCTCGTATCGGACTTAAAAAACTCGGCCAGTGCCTGCGGGCCATTTTTTCTGTAGTCGGACGCCAGGAAATCCGCTCCATACTCTTTGTACGAAGCCAGCAGCATGCCAGCGCCCATGATTTGGTCTCCGAGTTCGCCGGTCACGACGAGGGCATCGGGGTTCGATAGAAGACGCGGCCATGCCTCAAAGTAGTTGAGCGTTTTGAGAGCAGACACAGTTTCGACGTAGAACGCCGGGTTTTCTAGAATCGACTGTACGGTGAGTACGACGGTCAGATTTTGTAAGCCTTCCTTTGAAAGATTCCTCAAAAGGCCAACAAGGGCCGCAGTGCTGTCGATCCCGCCGCTCCAAAAAACGAAAATAGATGGGCGATTGAGTTCCTTAGAGAGTCGTTCGATTTCGCACGCGCGCTTGTCGGCGATCTCGGAAAAGCCAATCACAGAATCAGAGGGGATGCGAACGGTTCCGTGCAGACGGCTGAGATGTTCGACGGACTCCGAAACCAGATGGAAATTGAAAAATCCGAGATCGTGCTTTGTACGACTTATGATGTGTGAGAACGGGTAGACGAACAGATCTCGATGGCGAAGCTGGGGCGTGGCTGCTCGATTTCTGCCGGTGTAAACCAGTAGCGAATGAGTCATAAGGTCCTCGCAATGCTTCTAGCCGCGTAGACGATGGAGACATTTATAACGTGAGTGATGGCGATCGAAAGCCATGCAAACTGAGGTTTTTGCAAGAGAGCCTTGGAGAAGATCCAATAGCGTTGGCTGATGAGGATTGCGACGAAGTAGAGAAGAAAAGCCAGCAGCGCGGATTTGAGGTCAAACCGCGGATCGACGGAGAAAATCTCGTGCAGGCCGGCGCGGTTGAAAAAGAAAAAGAGATACCCGAGGAACAGAGCCAGAACTTGGTTCCGAGTTTTTTGAAATATGGGTAGGTAGATATATCGAAGCACAAATTGATAAGTGTAAACCGAGCTTCGACGCCAGAACTCGGCGGGTGTTTTGGAGAGAAGCAGGAAGTGGGTCGCGTCTGGTGCGCGAAACCCCATTGCGCGCGCCACGCCGACCAGAAGATTGAAGAGAGCGATGTCGGTGAGATATCGCAGCGAGACGATGGCGGTTGTTAAGAGGGGCCCCTGAGAGGGTTTCTGCAGGTCGAGTGCCTGTTCCGCGGCGATTCTCAACAGACCAATCGTGAGACCAACAAGAAGCGAGAGGGTACCTTGAAAGTAGACTTCCTTTCGTTTTGCGTGATCACTCAGATATTGAACCGCATCCGGCCAAATCGTTCCTCTTAGGAAGTTGATCGGGTTGAGCACGAGTTCCCATTGAAACGGTGCGCGTCTAGCTAACAAAAGCGTCAGGAAGATCCAAAAGAAGCTGAGTTTGAGGTCCCAGAAAAATGGGGAAGCGAGAGACGGCCCCGAGAAGAGACCGATATAAAGGCCCCAAAAAATGAGAGCCAGTAAAAGGCAGCGCGTGAGTGTCTTTAGACGGGAGCCAAACCGACTTAACAGGATAAAGGAAGCCAATGTCCCGACAGGCACAATCGCGGTGATGGGGTCGCCGGCGACAAGGAAGAACATGAACCCACCGAAAAAGACGAAAACGGCGAAGCCGGATTTTGAGAAAGCCGATGTTCTGAAAGACGGGAAGTTCCATATGAGAATTGGAACGGCGAGGATTGCCAGCAAAGCCAGATTTCGGGTGCCGTTGAGAGGGCGCGTGGTGATATCTGCCGAGGGGGGAAACCCTACGAGTGTCGCGAACAAAAGTGCAGAGAGTGCGATCAGTGCAGTGACTAGAAGTAAACTCAGTGCGGGCGTCGTGGCTTCGAGTCTCTTTGCCCAGGCCCGTTCGAGTCTCGAGTAAGCGAGTTCAAATTGGGTCGGATGCATGGTTGTCCTCAGTTGTGCCATCGGGAGGTTCGCATGCGCTTTGGATTTCGCTTCCTAGCCATTCTGTGTATTTACGGGCGCCGTCCTCGTTGAGATGATTCAGGTCGAGGTAGTCGTCGTTGGTCAGCGCGAGAGGGCCGCCCATCTTTGGGGCGAGAAACTTTGCGTGGGGATGCTTGTTCAAGTTTTCTGCGACGTGCTGCCAATGCTGTTTCTGATAAACCTGTGGCCGAGTCTCGTTAGGGAGAACGCCCACTGGGATGCCGACATAAACGAACCGCATGTTTTCAGAGCGCGTGAGGCCGAGCAGTTCATGAAAGGCCGCGTCTTCAACTGGGTTGGCTTGGAACTCGGTCAAAAGATAGTCGTGTCTTTCCGGATCGAAAAAGCGTCGCTGTCCTTTGCTTCGTATGTAGCCGCCCGATTCCGAGAGATCTTGAAGAATGGTGGCGAACTGCGCGACCCCAGGATGATTGGGCGTCAGCGCTTTGCGCAGATGATACTGTCGCAAAGACGACAGCCCCGAGTAGTAGTGAAGTCGGTAGGAACTGATGATCGACTGTAGGGAAGGAGCGAGTTCGACAAGCGGTTGGAGATACTTCTCGAGATCAGCCGGTTTGAAAAGACCGCCTCGCGGGTATTTGTCGCCAAGTCCTCGCTGCAGGTTTTGCGCGATATAGGAGTTGTAGAAGATAAGACATTTGGCGTGTTTGCCACGGTCTTTGAAGCGTCTGAACTCGCTGTAGCTGGACACGGACGTGGACGATGGGATGGCGAGCGAGACGGTGTTTGGGATTTGGCGAACCATGATTCCGTAAGCGCTGCTCGAATCTCCGAGGACGAGTTTATCAAACTGATTTTCGGTTGATGTGTCGTAGAACCGCAGAGCGTGCTCGATGCTGAAAAAGGTTCTGTCCAGCCCGTAGGAATAGGAAAGAACAAAGGCTAACAACCCGCCGTTGACGACAGTTAGGACCGCGGCGGCGATGAAGAGTCTCTTGCGCGCGCGATTCATGGTTAGAACAACGGGTACAAGAAGGGTGAAAGGATTGGCGAAAACGCGATGAAGGAGAAAATCATGGCGATGATGGAAAGCACGATGACGAGCACTAGTGCGCCCATGAGCTTCTGCTGCCTCAGTGTCCGGAAGATTTCTCTGAAGTTGGACCAGATCGAGTTTACTAGCGACCAGTTCGCGTTGCTCATGCAGCCCCCGTTTTTTCTATGAGCGTATTTCCGATGACGAGTGCGTCCATATCCGTACGAACAAACATAAGAATAGCGTCAAATGCATTGCTCACAAGAGGGAATCCCTTGGCGTTGAACGACGTGTTCAAAAGAGCTGGGGTTCCCGAAAGCTTCCCATAGGCTTCAATGAGCTGATGGAAGCGAGGTTCGGCCTCTCGCGTGACGAGTTGAGCGCGGGTCGTGCCATCTATGTGGCAGGCCGCCTGGATCGAGGGGAACTGCGCGGGTATGACTCGGAAAGACGACTGCATCCAGTTGGTCAAATGGCCTTGTTGCAAACTCAAAGAGGGTTCGAGGATTTGGTCTGCGCGCTCGGCGAGGATGCTCGCGGCGTATGGCCGAAACGATTCTCGAAGTTTGACCTGCTGGCTCAAGCGCGCTGCGGTTTTCGTGCAGTCAGGACGGCATAAGATCGACCTATGTCCGAGAGCGCGCGGTCCGTTCTCAAAGCGTCCCTGTGCCCAGCCAACAATCTGTCGCTGGTGGAGCAGCTGCGCCACTCGATCCGCAAGCTCGCCTTCTTCAATCGTCTGGATCTCGAAACCAGAAAGCTCTTTGCGTTTTAGCCCACCGATTTTTCCACGCGTCAGGCTTGAAGGATCGAGCTCGCTCAAAAAACCTTTGATGTCGATGGGATCAAGGTTCTTCCCGAGGTAGGGCGAGACTCGGTCAGTTATCGGTTGTCCCTTAAGGGCGGAGATATAGAGCGCCGCGCCCATCGCCGCGCCCCCGTCGCCGGGGTCTGGCGGTACATAGTAGCGTTCAAACAATCGAGACTCTGTGAGCTTGGAGTTCGCGACGCAGTTGAGAGCAACGCCGCCCGCGTAGCAGAGGTTGCGCTTGTTCGTCAGTGACTGGGCCATCTTGGCGTAGCCAAGGACGGCTTCTTCCAGGGCTAACTGCACACTGGCGGCGATATCGGCGTAGCGCTGTGCCTCTTGGTTGGCGGTCTGGCTCGCCTCTTCGCCATCCGATACGGATTGGAAGGGGAGGCTCGACACAGGGGCGCGAGCCGGTCCAAACGTGTCGATGAATTTCTTTGTAATGGGCAGCTTCTCGTCGGAACTGAAATCAAAATATTCCAAGTTCAGACCGAAGGTTCCGTCGTCGTTGCGATTGAGGATCTTGTTGATCTGCTCAAGGTACTTCGGTTGTCCGTAGGCGGCCAGCGCCATCGTGCTGCACTCGCCGTCGTTCACCTTGAACCCGAGGTAGGCCGTAAACGCCGAGTAGAGAAGTCCTAAAGAGTGAGGGAATGGCGACATATCCCTAGCTGTCAGCGAAATCGAATTGTTTTCCCGAACTCCGTCGAAGATACAAGCCGTTCCCCACTCGCCGACAGCGTCGATCGTGACGACGGCCGCCTGGTCAAAACCGGAAGTGAGAAAGCTATGGGCGGCATGGCTCAGGTGGTGGGGAAGGTAAATGATTTTATCCGGATGGACGTTTAGAAACTTACTCAAGTCATGACGAACCCAGAAGCCATGGGCGATGAGTTCTTTTGAGCTCTTCAAAAATGAATTTGAGGACCAGGGGAAGTGCTTGAAGCTAGACGACAGTGAGCGCGTGAACTTCGCGAAAGGATCTTCGTTGTAAGCGACAAAGTCGAGCTCATGACCAGAGATCCCGGCTTCTTTAAGGCAGAAGTGAATGGCGTGTCTCGGAAACGAAGGGTCATGTTTTTCATAGGAGAAACGTTCTTCCGCGGCGGAGCTGCGAACAACGCCATCAACCACAAGGGTCGCCGAGGCATCGTGATAACTGTACGAGACACCGAGGACTTTCATCGAGGCCCCGAAGTCCACTTTTGAAAACTCACAAGCTGATCGCGAAAAACCGCAAGCTGTTCGGTGCGTGGCATTTCGAGGCGCTTGCGCAGTGTTCGTGTTGTGAGAGAGCCGACCAAAAAGTATGTCGCCAGCAAAACTAAATTGAGATACACCTCGCCGAACTTCGAGGCGAAGCGCGAATATTCTTCGAGCTGCCTGCGCCAGTAGGCCCGTCGTACGATCGAGCGATATTGTTTTTGATCTTCTTGGACCATTTCCAACAGAAGGTCGTCTGTCAGTTCGGCGTGCCGCTGTTCATCTCGAGAGATTCGATCGAAGAGGTTTCCTAGCTCCCGCGGCATCCATCGATTGTTGTAGGCAGCGAAGTTGCGATTGATCAGTGTCTCTCCGATGTGCGCGTAGCCGTAGGCTTCAGCGACGTCCTTTGGGCTCGAGCTTTCTGTGATTACAAACTGACGGTCTTGAATAATGACGGGCGCATGACCAGCATCGAGTCGTCGTACTTGGTCGTCGAACAGATCGGCGTGATGAAACTCTTCGACAGCATGAGCGAACATCTTTGCTTGCGAGGCGGGGTTCTGCATGTGCGAGGTGTATTGGAGAAAACGAAACCCGCTGTCCCTTTCCACGGTTGCAAATCGTCGAAGAGCGCGAACTTTTCTTCCGGGGAAGGACTTCCAGACCAGGGGGGTGATGCATCGAATGATCATCCGTTGTAAAACCACTAGCATTGATACTGTCTCCCGGTTGGTCTAATACTATTTGATAGAACCTAAGGGCTGTCAAACCAGGAGATATGAGGGTGTCCCGAGCTAAAATCCCGCAAGCCGTGGTTCTAGTTTTCCTCGTAGCGCAGGCCGTGTACCTGGCCGCGACGGCCTCGAATCCGGAACGAAGTGGCTGGAAGATGTTTAATCGCATCCACGTCGAGACATTTGAAATCAAAACGAGAATGGGTCAGTCCGTTGACTATAGGCAGTGGCTTGTCTTTCCCGCGTATGGCTTAAGTCGTCGCCAGGCGATGGGTCTAGCTCGACACATCTGTCGCATCCCGGCTCTTGGTAGAGAGGGCTTGGTCGTGAGCTTTAACAATGGTGGAGGCACTCCGAGTGAAACTCAGCTCGATTTCCCATCTTGTCGATGAACGAAACCACAAGACGGGTCTGACCACGTTTTTCGCCTACGGTTTTTCCGCCTGCCTTGTGGCGCGCGTGGTGAGCGACATCGCCATTGGGAGGTGGGGGATCGCAACGGGAAACCTTTACGCCTATAGAAAAATGGTCGGGTTTCCACTGCTTCCGCCCGCGGTCGTTGTTCTCGAGTGGGCATTGTTGCTTGCGGCGGCACTCGCTCTCTGTGTTCGCGGAATCAATCGCCGGCTGATAGGTGTAGTCACTCTATTTGTCGGATTGCTTTCGCTAACTCAGATGTTTCAACATCAGAAACTGCTTCTGATCGCCTGCTCGTTCATCATGGCAATCGTTCCGTTGTCAGAGCCGAAACTATTTCGCTTCGCCATTCGCGCTCAAATCATTTTGGTTTATCTAGGTTCGGTCTTGTCCAAGATCCTCACAGGATTTGCTTCGAGCGAAGATCTGATTCGAGCGATCGATTATTCCGTTTCGGGTTCACTTTGGCGATCGGTCGTGCTGGCCGATATTTGGGGCGTGTTGCGAGGTCTTCCGATCGGTGTGTTGACGCTAGTCGCGGAGGCGCTTGTCGTGGTCTTGCTTCTCTGGAGACCTAATCAAGGATTTGTCGCCATGATTGCGCTGCATTTGGCGATGGCCTTGCTGTTGGCAGATGTCCTGCCGTTCTCACTCTTGATGATCGCTATGGGCGCGTATTTCTACTGCTCGCCGACAGCCGCATTAAATGAGGCCGCTCCATCGTAGTACCAGCCGATGGTTGCTTCAGGCATAGCGGTTTGCAGTGACACGAGAGCGCCGATGGCGCGGGCGTCCCTGGGGTCCGCACCGACAACTACGAGGCCCCAATTGTTTCCGTGGGCTTCGTCCATTTCATTGCGCGTCTTTGTCAGCTTAGCAGTTTCAAAAGACTCTTTTATGTACTCTTGATTTGTTTTGGCGGCATTGAACGCGACCGAAGTTTCCGATTTGCCATAGGGGATAAGCGAAACGGGGAATTTGGCGGCCAGCGGAGAACTGCTTGCTTCAGGCTTGCTGCGCACATCGATGACAACAACAGCTTTTCTTATTTGAAGCCAATTGTTGAGAGACTTGGCGCCTAGCACAGTGACTCGTGGAAACCCTTTTAGCAGAGCCGGTTGGTGCGGGGGCTTTGTCAGTGCGCCAAACGTAAAGAGATTCATCTTTCCAGTTCGAGCGATTCGACCGCGAGTGAAGTGATCGCGCAGGACTTCAAGGGGAACTCCAAGATCAGTCGCCAGCCCTTCAGAGAGAGCGCTTGTTGTGATTTCGTAGAGGGTCTCGATCTTTGTTGATCCGAGTACGGTGATCGGTGGTTGCGATGGTTCGAGGCTTGCTCTGTAGAAGATCATGTCTCGGCCTTTTTGCAGGCACGGGAAATCAGAGTGATAGAAGACGTTTAGTCTGCCGGCCGCGATTCTGTCGGCGACCTCCGATTCGAACACGGAAGAAGCGTCCAGGGGTTCCGATGTTTGGTTGGCGCACGATACGGTTTGTTCGCGCTCGAGGCTCTTGAGCGTCGCAGAGGGCTTGATCCCTGATGTCCCATCTGAGGAGAAACTCAGGAGAAAGAACTGAGCGGCTCCAAATCCCCGATGCTCAGGTTGGGCCGGCTGTGTGGTGGGAGCGGAAACAACAAGAGGCGCGGTGGCATTTGTGTGGTTTGCGGTGGTGGGAGATGTTTTGCCTCCCAAGAGTTTGAAGCCGATGTAGCTCGCGCAGGCAATGACTACGAATACAAGGATGACATCGAGAAGACGTGCTCTCATATTCGGACATTTTTATGTGGGCGTTGGGGTTTGTCTACAAGAATTTGAGACAGGGGTTGGTTGAGTGGAGCTCATAAAAAAAGCGGACCTAAAAGGTCCGCTTTTAATTCTTCCGTAAACTCGTTGTCCCTAAATTAGTTATCGAGGGACTTGTTCGAGTTTGGAAGGCTTGGAGTTTCGTCGCTCGCGAACTTGTTCGCGAAGTCCGAAGAATCTGCCGCAGCTGCCTTCGCAACGCGATTTTCCAGTGATTGCTTCAGGTCGTCATTCGAGTTGCGCTCAGGAGCTGCAACAACAGCTTCTGTGCGAGCGAAGTCCTGCGGAATCGCGCCAAGTTTCGCGAGGTAGCTCGAGATCGAACCGTTCGCGTTTTGGATGATTTCGCGGAGTGTGAAGAGCGGTGCGTAAGCCGACGCCTTCTTTTCTGCTTCGAAAATGATCTGAGTCAAAGTCGCCGCCGTGATGTCGTTTTTCGTTTTGTTGTCGATGACCATCACTTCTTCGTTTGTGCGGATCATTTTCGCGATATCGTCGAGAGTGACGTAGCAGCTCTGCTGAGTGTCGTAGAGCTTGCGGTTTTGATAGCGCTTAATGATCTTCGTTTTCGCGTTGGCGCGTGGGCTCACACTGTTTGTGACCATGCTGCTTCCGCTCACGCCGCCGCCCATCAGGACAGCTTCTTGCGAAGATTGAGTGTTCACCGCGTTGACCGGTCCGTGTCCGTTGCTATTGATCAAAGTGCCTCCCATTTGGAGATCTCTCCCCCAGTTTTCCCGAGTAATCCATCAAGGTCTTAAAACTACTAAGTTTCCCCCGAATCCGAGCGCACCATATTCAGGGCGCCACAGCTTGTCAAGTGAGCCTAATACGTTCTTTAAACACGCTCAAACCATTGATTTTCCATATATTTTTTGAAACTTTTGACATAGGTCAGGCTCCTGTCGCGTATCGTCATAGCCTCAGAAAGTGGCGTTTATTCAACGACGCGCGTCCATCGCGGTGTGGTTAGTTCGATTCGAAAGCCGCTCAAGTTTCAAGACCAAGGTGCCGATCTCTCTCCTGAGTCACCAGACATCGCTGGACGAAAGCAAGAGAGGCTTGGCGTGCGAAATTCATCATCGACTTTAGGCAATCGCCCCGATTCGAATTCCGCCCTCCCGCCGCGTCGCTTCGGAACGACCGATCTCGCCATTGTCCTTGGCCTATGGAGTGCGATGGCGGTGCTTGTTGGTGGAGTGCTGTCCGAGCTTGCAAGCGACACCGACACGCCGATGGCAAAAGCGCAGAGCGAAGCTTATGCACAGCAACTTGCTCTTGCAGGAGGCAGCGAAGAGGGGGACCAACCTGGTCGAGGGCCCGCGTCATTGCCTGCTGACAAGGAGTTGCGCTCCGGCACTCTCGGAAAAGATCCGTGGGGCAAGCCCTACTACTACCGAATTGTGAATTCTGCCGTCGTGGTCTGGTCGGGTGGGCGAAATCAAGAAGCGGATTCTGGCCCGGCAATTGATCGTCTCGAATCGGGACAGCCGCTGCAGGATTTCCGTTTCATGGGCGACGACGTGGGTTTTGTGCAAGTGCGCCATAATTCAATTTCATACCGTCAGTAACATCAAAGCAGTGGTCCAGTCCTGATTTTCACTAGGGACATCTGGGATTCGCGGGATTCCTTCAAGACCGCATCAAAACAGGCCGATCCGAGTACTGGAGGGTTTTATGCCCAGTGCTCGAAGTCGAATTTTAAGCAAGAACTTGTCATTCACGATCGCGGCCGTTTTGGTCTCTGGAGCGATTTCGGGTTGCGCAACGACTCGATCGAAAGTGTGGACAAGTGATTCTGCTCCAGTGGCCTACACGGAAAGCGCCGTGGATCTCACGGATCGTGCTCCCGCTTCGATGGCGATCCCGCGAGATGTTGAAACCACTCTCGACAATCACTCGATGCGTGCTCAGGCCGATTACCATTTTGCACTGGGCGAAACCTACGCTCTCGAGGGAAATCCTGCGAAGGCTGTAGAAGAGTACCGGCTGACTTTGGTTTACGATCAAAATTCGACGACCGTTCGGTTGCGACTTGCAAGCGAATACGTGAAGCAGGGTATGGTTGCGGAAGCCGTCAACCAGGCAAAGACAGCGATCGAGATGAACCCCAACAGCATCGAAGCTCGCATGCTTCTTGGTGGGTTGTATTCGTCACTTCGTATGTTCGATGAGGCGATGAAGCAG
>CAKQVW010000042.1 GCA_934277865.1 uncultured Pseudobdellovibrionaceae bacterium
ACAAGCGACAGCCCACAAAATTTCAACCAAAGAACAATTTGCCGCTGACACCACGAAGTATGGCGGTTCGGCACCGAGTCCTGAGGCCCTGCCCCACCTCACGTTCGTCGCCTCGGCGAGTGTACCGGCAAACGGCACCGAAACTCTTGCCATCACTCAAGCACAATCCGCCGCTTCGCTTCGTTCGGCCCAATCCACCGTTGTCGAAACCAGATCACGCGAAGTCTTCCGCGTGGGTGAGTATTCAATCGTGGAATACAGAAACGAGCTGGGCGAATCGGTGCTTCGTGGAGAACATTTTTTTAGTCGCAGCGATGGAACACGCACCTTCACGGCACCCGAACTTTTCACCAACACCAAGACCGGACTGCTGGACGGTCGTCACGGTCGCACACGCGACATTTTAGAAACGTTCACGCGGTCCACCAGCACGCCAAGCCGGGGGGCGATTTGGATCAACGCCGAAAACCTTGGGCTCGCCAACAATTTCGCGGCAGGCGGAATGGCCACCGGTGATCGGCTCCTCGAACGCACTGCCGCCGTTTTAAAAGAAGTCTCTGACCAGAGTCGAATTCCTGTGAAAATGACGGGCTCGGAGTTTTTGGTTCTGACGGAAAACGTTCCGGCCGGTCAGCTGAGAGGCTTCGCCGAACGACTGCAGTCGCGACTCGCGAGCGATGCTGAAATTAAGGGCATATACGACGCTCAAGAGCGCCACCTCCGACATCGCCTCGAGGAAGCGCGAACCATCCAAGGCACGGTTGGCGCCGCCACCCAAGCCCAGGCTGCGCTCGACAAATTTCTTGCCGCACGCGAACGCCTATTTTCCATTCACGAAACCGCCGTGAGGGGCTCGGAATCCCTGGCCGCTGTCCTCGAACGCACCCGCGGCCAGCGCTATCCGGACTGACGCTTGGCATCCAGGCTTTGACGAATTTCAATTTCACGAGCAAAACTCGAGACGTTCTAACGAGGAATGGAGTTTTGCCTTATGAAGTCTGTCTTCACGCTGAAAGCATTGGCCGCGGCCGCACTCTCGATGACCCTGCTCACAACAACACTCGTCGCAAGCGCCCATGATGAGCATGGTGCCGACGGTGGACACGAAGGCGGCGGCCATCACTTCGTTCCCAAAGCCAACCCGGCTCCGACCGAGCCCTCCAAGGCGTATTCTGGTCATCAGCCGATCGACATGAAGCACGGCATCCCATGGAACAACGGCACTTATGGAGCCCCCAACCAAGAGACTGAAGCTTGGGCGAAAAACTCCACATGGGCTGTCAGCCTCGCCGAGCGCCCTTACCCATATTCCGACAAAGCACACTTCATTACGACGTTGAACGAACGCATTCAGCATTTTGAACACGCCGTTTGGAACTGGGCGCGCAAGTCCGAAAGCACCAAGCCTGAGGTTGTCGAGTACGCACAAAAAGCAACTGCGGAAATCACACCGCGAATCGAAGCCGCTCGCAAAACTTGGAAGGCCGCAAAGTCGGCCGGTAAATCGGATTGGGAAAAAGCCCAGGACGAAGCCAAACGTTCGTTCCTCGAGCTGCAAAGCTACTACTATAGCCTACATCGCAACGTTCGTTAGTAAGCCGCGATAAAACGGATTCCCGCCATCTGTTGTTTCACACCCATGAACTGGTCGACAAAGCCTCCGCTGAAAGTCGACCAGACAATCTTTGCCTCAACCTTGTGAAACTTGCCCGGCTCGGCGGACGAGCCGTAGACGATCTGCACTGAATCTTTCGGCTGAAACTTATTGAGACTGGCAACGGATAACCGCGCTCCCATCTGCGCAAAATCCAAAAACTGGGCGCGATGCACGACGCCGTTTTGGTCGATGATCTGCACCATCCCTTCGCGACGAGCACGAGGATGCAGGCGATGCTTGGACTCCTCTCCACGATGCATCTTTTCTACGATTGCCGGAAGATCTGCGACTTCAAGTGGCTCCTGCAAAATTTTAAATCGCTCCATACCGGTCGACTTCACACGCGCCGATGGATCGACCTCACGAGCTAAAACCAGCACCAGAGATTTATGAAAACGGCGAAGGGCCTTATTTGCCATCACGAGATGCCGGTCAGTGAATCGCGGAATTCGCATCAGAAGAACATCCGTGGGAAACGAAACAAGCCCGTGAACGACGGACTCCATCGAGAGAAATTCGCGCAGTGTGAATCGCATCGGATTTCGAAAAGCGGCTCGGACTTTATCAAGATCGGCTCCCGGAGCTGAAACCAGCGCAATTCGAACCAACATGAAGCCTCCTGTCCGTAACCTACCTCACACTACTCAGCAAAAAAGGGCCCACACCGGCGCCGCTCTATTTGAGCTAGCAGGTGCGGACCCTGTCATGTGGCTAGTCGCTAGACACCCTCTCAAATTGAGACAGCATGGATTAGCGAGGCACACAAACTGAAGCGCCGGTCTCAGGACTGCAACCCATCCAAGAGGTTGATTTGCAGGTGCCACCATTGGCGTCTGTTTTCCACTTTCCCGATTTCATGCAGGCTGTCCAAGCTGGGCTTGTGACATCGGCCATCTGCAACTTCGTTTCATTCATGATTTTGTTCACGAGATCTTCTGCCATCGAGCGGCTGATCGCGAGAACGGCCGCCACCTTCTCGAGCGCTTCTTTTGAAGGAAGCTGATAGCGCGCCACACGCTTGAGATCGTCACCCTGAAGTCCGAGGGCCTCCATCGCCGACGCCTCACCCTTTGCGGCCTGCTGCAAGAGATCGTTTAATCGAGCCGCCGATTCCACCGGCAGCGCATACTTTTCGGCCAGTTGCGAAACAGCAACATCTTGATAGAGCGGCGAATTCACATCCAGCGCGATACCTGCATCATAGCGACGCGCACAGGAATCCCAAACTTGATCACAGTCGCGATGAACACGTCCCCAACGGTCGCGTGTCGATCGACACACGGTGCGGTAGCCGCCATGACAGCGATCGGTTGCCGAGTCGATTGCAATCGCACCGGCCACGATCGCAATTGTTCCGCCGATAACACGGGCATCGTCAGAATCACATGCGGTGGTGCCCATGACCACAGAGGCCGCCATTGCTAACGCCACTCCCACTTTTCCCACACGGTTCAAAATTGTTTGATGTTTCATTATTCCCCCCAAAATCGGAATTGGTGTTGTTTTGCCCGTAAACCCCCGGTTCACGAGATCGCGCGCCATGGGTTAGCAACGCGAGTGCCAGAAAAGAAACTGAGAAAAGACCGCTAAAGCACACCACACTCCCCTCCTAACGCACGGCGTGGTGCGCTATGAAACCTGCCGCTACTCAAGAATGAAATCTCTCGGTATCGTCTTCTCTATGGATGGACGGCTCGAAAAGTTTCTCGAGAACTTCAACAAACTCGATCGTGAGCACCTCAATCTCTTAAGCTCAATGTACGCCGAAGATGTTTCGTTTCTTGACCCAATCCACGAGATTCAAGGGCGCGAACCTTTGCGGCGGTATTTTGACCGTATGTACAAAAATACCATTTCCTGCCGGTTCGAATGGGACTCACGCCTCATGCTTGGCAACGAAGCGATGGTGGCCTGGCGCATGGTGCTTCGGCACAAAGCTCTGGCCGGCGGCAAAGAATTCTGGGTGCCAGGAGCTTCTCTGCTCCGCTTTCAGCAAGGCGGCGACCTCGTTTTGTATCATCGCGACTTTTATGATGCGGGCTCGCTCTTGTACGAACGTATCCCTGGTCTGTCGCAAGTGATCAAACTCATAAAGTCACAGGTTTGATAAATATGATGATGTCTTGGCTCGCCATCTTAACAGCAACAAGCATCGTCCACGCGCAAACTCCGACCAACGAAAAGGCGTGTGTCCCGGCAGTCAAACATCTTTCATTTCCGGTGCAGCTTCGATCTGGCAAAAAACTGGAAGCCAAAACGCTGAAACCTGTGTTTGAAAGCCTCGCGAAGTCCCTTGCACAGAGTCCGCTCAGTTCGCTCTGCGACGCCACTCCGCGATTTGAATGTTGGGATCAGCGAGGCATACCGGAAGGTCGACTCGACTTCATTGAACTCTCCAAAACCCGTGTCCTCATGCGAGTGGCGTGTTCGATGGGCGCCTACAATTCATCTTCGTATTACGTGGCCTTTGGCATCGGAAACACACCCGCTTCAACCACCACCATTGCACGACGAGGAAAATCCAAAGCGTCACCGGGCTCCGCACAACCCCATCTCCGAGGCCCAGCGCTCTTGCTCTTTCCACACCACCCAGGGCTGTTAAGTGGACCACATGCGTATTGGGGATTAAAACCTCTCGAAGCCATCATCGGCTCGCGACAGTTTGACGAAAAATCCAAATCGCTTTTTGCTTACACCAAGGGACTTGGCAACGGCACCATCGGACATTTTCATCAGTATAGTTTCGCCGCCAAAGACGGACTGCCTCGGCTAAAAATCAGCGCATCGAAAACTCTCGAAGATGGCAAAGAAGAGTTTCACTTTGATTCCGCAAAGTCTCGCTTTCCTCCCATGACAGCCTCTTGGGTCCGCTTCAAACCAAAGGGCGAACTTCGCGGCTGTCTCTCTGGATTTGACGAGTTTGAGTGCAGCAAGATCACGTTATGATTCACTTGCCGTTTGACGATGCCTGGCCGGACATCACGGCAGCTATGAACAATCACCAAAATCTCGTCATCGTTGCCGAGCCCGGCGCAGGAAAGACCACACGTTTTCCTCCAGGAACCCTCGCAAAAGATCTGGTGCAAGGTAAGGTACTGGTGCTTGAACCAAGGCGACTTGCCGCCCGTGCAGCTGCAAGTCGTGTCTCGGAGGAATACTCCTGGAACCTGCCAAACGAGGTCGGCTATGTCGTCCGCTTCGACAACCGCGCACGCCCCGATACCAAACTCACCTACCTCACCGAGGGCCTTTTTTTAAGGCGGCTCACAGAACATCCGGCCCTCCCCGGTGTCGGCGCGGTGGTGCTCGACGAGTTTCACGAGCGCAGTCGCTACACCGACATTGCCATTGCGGCACTCAAAGAGCTGCAAACTCTTGAACGACCCGACTTACGAATCATTGTGATGTCCGCCACTCTGGACGCCAATGCTGTTTCTCATTTTCTCGAACTAGACGGCCGCCCTGCCCCGGTGATTTCCGTGCCGGGCCGAACCTTTCCGGTAAGTGTGCACAACACTCTTCAACCGCTGAAGCTGGTCACGGATCGCAATTGGGTCGAGTCCGTTCGAACAGACATTTTAGCCATTGCATCTGGCAGTTTTCGAGTCGGCGAAACGGCCATTCCTCCTCGAACCGATGACATTCTTGTCTTTCTTCCTGGCACCGGCGAAATTCGACGACTCAAGGAAGCTCTCGAACCTCAGCTAAAAGATTTTGAGGTCCTCGAACTTCACGGTAGCCTCTCGCTCGACGAACAATCCCGCGTCCTCAAACGATCGGGAGACCGCCGGCGCCTCATACTTGCCACAAATATTGCCGAAACTTCGCTGACCTTGGATGGCGTCGGCACCGTGATTGACTCAGGGCTCGAACGTTTTCAAGAGACCGATCGCCTTGGATTTTCGTCTCTCGTGCTTGGTCGCATCACGCTTGCAAGCGCTAAACAACGCGCAGGTCGAGCCGGCCGCACGGCGGCTGGTGTTGCCATTCGGCTTTGGTCAAAAATGGACGAGCTTTCGTTTCGCCCTTTCACCGAAGCAGAAATCTTAAATCTGGATCTTACCGACACCGTCTTAGAACTCTGTGGACTTGGAGTTTTTGATCCGCAAAGTTTTGGCTGGTTCGAGGCTCCATCCAAAGAAAAGTTGAGCCACGCCATTCGCACACTTGAGGATCTCGCAGCGCTTGATCAAGACCGCCGTCTCACCGCAATCGGAAAACGCATGCTCGCAAGCGGGTTGCCAGCAAGGGCCGCCCGTCTCTTGGTCGAAGGTGAACGTCTTCAAACGCCCAAGCTGGCAGCGTCGCTGGCGGCGATTCTGACAGAACGAGATTTTCTTTTAGATCGCGAAACTCACGCCCATGCCGCATCGGAATGTGATCTTTTTATCCGCTATCAACTGCTGGACTCTGCAAACGGAGCTCGAAGCTCGGGTCAGCGCATCGACAATCAGGCCAGACAAACGGCTCTCCGCGCACGTGATTCTCACCTGCGGTTTCTCACCGCGAATCGCTCGACCAATCGCTCACCTATTCATACCGAGGGTCAAGAGGAGATGTGGGACGAGGATCTCGTCGCCCAGCTGCTGTTGGCCGGCTATCCAGATCGCGTCGCGCGCCGACGACGAAGCCGTCAGCCACAAGCACGTATGGTCGGAGGCCGAGGTGTCGAGCTTCATCCGTCCTCAACTCTCGAAACATCCGAACTGTTTTTTGCTCTTCGCGGCGACGCCGGACTTTCTCGTGGAAGTGGCGATCCATTTGTCACCATGGCCTCGCCGATTTCACTAGAAACCTTGAAAGAACTTCGTCCACATGAAATTCGCACCGACTCACAAACCGTTTTCGATGATGAGTCACTCTCAGTCTACGGACTTCGTGCCAGTTTCTATCGCGACCTTCCCTTAACCGAAGGAAGTCGCGAAGGCGCCAAGGCTGAAACCGCGCGGAATATCCTCAAGGACGAACTCGTTAAGCGACGTGAACGACTAGAAAACCTCGAACCCATTCGAACCTTTTTAAATCGCCTCAAGTTCGCAACCGAAGGTAGTAATGAGTCTTCCTCACATCTGGAAGAGGCCTTTCAACTTGCGATGGAAGAGACGCTGTTTGGAAAGAAGTCGATTCAGGAGACCTTTTCGGAAGAGGGCTCAGAAAAGTTTGCTGCCACTTGGGAACGCTCGCTTGCGACGCTTGATCAGGCTCTTGCAGGTCGCCTGCAGCGCTTAGCGCCCAGTCATTTTCATGCACCAACCGGAAACCGATTTCGCATTCACTACCCGAGTGATCAGGCGCCGTTTGTCGCGGTACGCCTGCAAGAACTCTTCGGCACCAAGGAGAATCCTAAAATCGGATCCACCAACTTGACCTTTCACCTGCTGGGACCCAATTACCGCCCCGTGCAGGTGACATCGGACCTTCCGGGATTTTGGAAGGGCTCGTACTTTGAAGTTCGAAAAGAGCTTCGGGCTCGGTACCCGAAACACGCGTGGCCAGAAAACCCACTCGAGGCCCCCGCCGTTGCAAAGGGCCGACCACAGCGCAATTAGCGCGCGCGATCAACACGCACGCAACCTCAACACTGTGTCAGTGTCACTATGTCGGCATCACTGTGTCGGGGATTCACTTTCGATCGCCAACACCAACTGCGAGCAGCGCTCGTCCAGACTGTCTGTTTCCAGAAGCGCTTGTTGCATCTCCGCGTCCAAAACCATCAGCGAACAGATGGCGTTGATTTTGTCCTCTGGTGTTTCCAGATGTTCGAGAAACTTGTCGCGGTCCTCAGCCGACGGAATGTGCGTGGTCAGCCAACGCCCAAGGTCCCGCATCAATCGTGACAACACAAAAAGGTACTTGTCGGAGAGTGTTTTTTCTTCCTCCAACCAACGAGCCTCGGCCCGGATGTAGGGAAGATCCGTTTTGATCGCCGTCTCAAGCTGAACTTTGCCTATCGCGTGCAGCAAGATCAGCATCGTTCCATCTGGTCGCCGCTCCACCAACTGCACGCGCCCAACTCCGGCCACCGTGCGCACATGCCCCATGATCCCGAGGTCCTGCGCCTTGGCTGTCGCAGGATCATGGTAGGCCAGCGCCACCAGACCGTCGTTTTTCAAGGCGTCCTCAATCATGGCGACGTAGCGCGGCTCGAAAATATTCAACGGCTTGGTCGTGGACGGAAAAAGCGTCACTTTCGCCAATGGAAATACGGACACTTGTAAACGACCAGAACTTTCGGATCCACACTCTGCGCTCATGTCGCCTCAGGATAACGTAAAATTCTCGCCGGAACCAGGACACTTGTCAGCTTGGCCAAGGAAGTTTAGAAACGAGTCATGCATCCAGAGAGTCTCGATTCAATTAAAAAGGCTGTCGCCGCGCTGGCAAACGATCAGCTCGTCGCGATGCCGACCGAGACGGTCTATGGACTCGCGGCGAGAATCGACCGCCCGCTTGCGATCGAAAAGGTTTTCAAAACCAAGGGACGCCCAAGCTTTGACCCACTCATCGTACACGTCGCAAACCTTGACCAAGCCCGAGCGCTCGCAAGTTCCTGGCCCGTGACAGCCGAAATCCTGGCGAAAAATTTCTGGCCAGGGCCGCTGACACTTGTGGTTCCAAAACATCAAAGCGTCAGTGATTTGATTTCGTCGGGACTCAATACCGTTGGACTTCGTGTGCCCAATCACCCGGTGGCGCTGAGGCTCCTGACCGAATGCCAAGCGCCGCTGGCTGCACCAAGTGCCAACCGCTTTGGTCGAACTTCACCAACAACTGCGGATCACGTCAAAAGTGAATTTCCGGATGCCATTCAGGCAGGTGACGTACTTGTGCTTGACGGCGGACCGTGTGACGTCGGTGTCGAGTCCACCGTCGTGCGCTGCGAACCAGAAACCGTGACGGTGCTTCGCCCGGGCGGCATTACCAAGTCCGCAATTGAAGCCACGCTTCGAAGTGCCAACTGTGAAGCCTCGGTACTCGTGGCCGCAGAAAACAAAAAGGCCGCAAGCCCAGGTCACACCGAGCATCACTACATGCCCGCTCGCCCGCTGACCGTTTTCTGGGGCACCGCCGAGGACATTCGCCAGCATCAAAGCCAGCTTGCATCCAGCTTTCAGGTGATTTCACTTTCGAAAGATTCTCGTATCGCCGCACGCGAACTTTACTCGGCCCTGCGTTCAGCGGATCTCGTCGAAGGTAAAACGGCATTGATTCTGTATCGTGAAACTCAGCAAGACGAACTCTGGCACACCATTGACGACCGCCTCAAACGAGCGGCGACACACCGGCTCGGCACACCACCAGCGTGATTCAAATTTCCGAATGAGAAAGTGGTTCGGTGCCCGTCATGGATTCCAGCTCGGCTGCCGTTGTGCTGTGGCGAAGAGTCGGACGATATTTTGCGGAGAGCGGAAGCTGCCGAAGAATTTTGAGCTCCATCGAGGTCCGACTACCCACACCCAGGCGCGCGATGCGATCAAAGCGTCCACCCTGTGATTCAACAGATTGCTGCAAACGTTTCAGCCCGGACTCAACTTCCAGGTTTTGGTTACTGAGCCCACGTCCATTGTCCTCAATTGCGATTTCAACCACACGAAGACCACGACGAATAGAAAGACGGATCACACCTTCGCGGCGCTGACCGGCGGACTCTGGCAGCGATTCGTAGGCCAGTCTCAGACACGCTTGTACACCTGCGCGCAATTGTTCGCGATCGACGTTCACATCGGCCTTGGCATCATAGCCAGACGCCGGAGGAAAAAACACAAACCGAACCGGACCAAGAACTTCCCCACGGCTGCGGCCTTGAACCTGAAAGTCCTGAAAGGTCGTTCTCAAATCGCCGATCAGATCTTCAAAAGACATCGTTGGCCGCTCAAGCCCCTGCAATTCATCGAGACCGAGGTTGCGGTTTTTTACCCATTCCACCAGGCCTGGCCCCGCCTGCTCGCCCTGTAAATCGGAACTCCCCAACAAACCCTCGCGCACAACACCAAGTTCCTCAGTTTGCTTACTGAGTCGAGATTTGGTGGCGTCGGCAGCTTGCACCAAGCCGCTCAACGTGCGCTCGAGGCGATTGGTCATGGCGCGCGAATGGCGAAGCATCAAAACCGACGCCGCCACTGCATAACTCAACACCAAAGCGAGCGGCGAGGGTTCAAGCAAAGTCTGAGCTCCCACACCTTCAAAACTGGCAAGACCCGCAAGTAAAAGCACAAACGCCATTGTCACTAACAGCGCGCGCGAACCATTGAAGCCGATTGAAAATCCAAGGCCCACAACCGCGAGCAAGGACCAGAGGTTTTCTTTTGTTGCAAGGATCGAGGCCGGAAGACCGAAGGCCGCCAAGCCAGAGGCCGAAGTCTTGCCTGCCAGATAAGGAAATCCAGTGTGCAGGGACACCATCAAGGTGATCACCCACCAGAGCGCCAGCGAACTTGCAGGAATACGGCACTTTCCGTCTCGAACACCGAGGCGGCTTTCCACCAGGATTGAAATGAGTCCGGCCGTAATAGCCATACCCATGAGGAAAAGCGAATTGTGAGGCGCTCGGCCCACGGTGATCGTTGCCACCATCAACACCAAAGCCGCCGCAAATCGCCAAGCCACCGCACGACGCTCGTCAAAGATAGAAAACGTGCTCAACGGAAGAACTTGAAACCACATGCCGAGTCGTTCTCTCGCAAACTGACTCTAAGCGTCAATAGACCGAGAGTGGCACTCCGGATTTTACCTACAAGATTGGTGTTTCTCTAAAGAAGACAGCCGCAATCGACCTTTGACTTGAGCTCATGCGGGAATCTCAATTTGAATCACAACTATTTGGAATCACTTAATTAATTATTCAAATGCCGCTACAATTAAAGGCGTCATTCAACCGTGATTCACCTTGAAAGTTCTTCGAGCCAGAAGTTTGACCGTCCCGCTAGAACCATCGACGGGGAGCAACACTTGAATAACTTGTTCAGCAAGCAAAGAGACTTGATAGTAGGTGAAATATGCAGCCATCGAGTCCTCAAGAAGCGGATACGGCCAAACGAATCCTTGTGATCGATGACGATCCCGGCATTCTCGACTTCATCGAAGAACTGCTTTCGTTTCGTTTTCAAATCTTGAAGGCCTCTGATGCCACGTCCGGCTTGCAGCTGGCCGATACCGGAAAACCGGATCTCATCATTCTCGATCTTGGCTTAGAAAACCAAAGTGGCCACGATCTTTGCCGGGTGCTTCGTCGCCGACCAGAGACCAAACATATTCCGATTCTCATTTACACAGGTGCGGACGACATTGAAAACCTAACGCAGGCGTTTGATTTCGGAGCCGACGACTATGTTATCAAAAGCGCTCGCCCACGAGAGCTTGTCGCACGTGTCGTTGCCAAAATTCGCCGACTCGAAGAACAAGTCGACGAACCCGAAGTTGTGACCTGCGGCAACCTCACGATGAACGCCGCTCGCCTCGAAGCCACAATTGATGACCGCACGATTCCCCTGTCCGTCTTGGAATTCAATTTGCTCCGTTTTTTTGTCGTCAACAAAGAGAAGGTCGTCTCTCGTCAGCAGATCCTGGAAGGCGTTTGGAAAGACGCGGTTGTTTCCAATCGCACGATCGACACGCACATGGTTTATCTACGAAAGAAGCTCAGTGGCTTTAGTCACAACCTGGCAACCGTGTATGGGGCGGGATATATTTTACGCGAGACTCGCACCGAAACTCGCAGCTGAAGCAGGCCACCCAGCTTGGGCCGTCTGCAGGGCCTGAGACGGATCCGGAAATATCAAACGCGCCAACTCACGGTTGGAAGCACTCACCGCTCCAGGTAAATCGACGGCGGCTGGTTCAAGCCAAGACAGCTGCAAATGCAAGTGCGAGTTCCATCCTCCGTTTTCGTGTTTTTCTCCCAGCCAGCCAATCAGCTCCCCTGCCGCGAAGCGAGTTTGCGCTTCGGTGAGCTGCAAAGAAGCGCGACTCAGATGCCCAAATAACATGAACAGCGAGAGCCCATCACCGGGACTTTCTTCCGCTTTTAAGATGACCGTACCACCATAGTCGCCCACCTCCGCACGAAACGCCGAAGCGTGCACCTGTGCTGCAACCGGAGCAAACACCGGTGTCCCGGCAGGTGCACCAAGATCCACACCCATGTGAATCGTGCGCGGCTCATCACCATTTCGAAAAAAGTCGGCGTTGTACATCCCAACTCGATCTTCATCATACCTTCCCCAGCCGTACGGAAAGCGCAGCTTGCGACCGGCGTCGTAGCCCTTTGTGAAATCAAAAATCTCATAGGGCCCACTCAACACAACTGGCGAAAGCCAATTTGACAGACGGTTTGTGCCAGATGCCGTTTTGAGACGTTCAAGCCATTCCGCGGCAGATCGATCAGACGAAGCCCGCACGCCAAGCGAAGCCAGTTGGCGCTCGAAATTTTCCAAGGAGATATTTTGAGTAAGAGAGTGAGATGTGGTCACGGCTACTCGCCGTTGTCGACTTTGCGCCAAGTGTTTGCAAGGCGTTTTTGCTAGCAAAAGAAAAATGGGGCGGCGAACCTCGCTCCGAAAGCAACTGGAATCAACATCTTGCGCCAACTCTCGAGATCCCACAACACGTGGGGGGCTTAATATCTCAAGTCCATCCGTCGCAGCCGTTGAAACTCCATCACAATCGGAGGCAATATCCTCCACCCCGAAATGATTTTTTTAACTATTCAAGTTCGACGGTCACACTTTCGATGAACACATTGCCTCGAAGTTCGAGATCCAAACTCTGAACCTCATAGCCGACTCGCGAAAGTGCGTTGGTGCGGATGGTGTATTCACGAAGCGACGTACCAAGTGTCACTGTCGAGCGCTGACCAAAACCGTTGATCAAAAGCTCGGCCGTTCCACGACCACGTTGCGACGATCCACGAATCACAATCTTTTTCACCGATCGGCCATAGTGATTGTGCAGTCCCACCAGCTGATCAATGTTCAAATAGTCACCATTGTAAAACGCCTGGCCGACAAACTCACGAAGCTCGATGGGGCCGTAGTGTCCACCACCTGGCCGACCGGGACGACCTGGGCGACCAGGCCCCGCAACATCACGAACCGTCGCCGTGATTTCACTGATATACACCGGTCCGTTTAAGTTCAGCTCGAGAAGATTGCGAGCGTTAGGACGTTCAACGTAGAAATCGGCGTCAATCATATAGGAAGGAACGATCACTGGCTGGCCAATCGCGCGACCATTTTCCAGCAAGATCGCATGCGAACGACCACCTTGCGCATTCATGCGAACCGAGAGACTCAGAACTTCGCGGCCCTGCACCGCCATCGACATGAGTTGTGTGACGTTCAACTGAGTAAAACCTTGATACTGGCGACCGATTGTCATTCTCACTGTATCGGTGCGCGAACTTGGTGGGCGATAGCCGGGATAACCAGGCTCCTCGTAACCGGGCCCAGGATAGCTAGGCCCAGGGTACCCTGGTCCCGACGGTGGCACCCAGCCACCTGGTCCGCCTGGAATCAGGCCGCCTGAGACCTGCGCATTGGCCGCCTGGGCTGCGAGGCCGACGGCGATCAGCGCCAGACAAGACTTCAAAAGACCCGAACGGAATCGCGGCAATAGCTCGAAACGCTGAAGCGCCTGTGAGTTGAACATCGAATGAAACATCTAAGCCCCCTTCTCGTGTGGATTGGTGTCGATGCGTCCCCGCTTGGTGTGCGAAAACGCCCCCACAGAAGGAGGAGGGCAAAAGCAAGGCCAACTGTTTGAAGAGCCAGTTTGGCTCTAGACCTTATTTGAACTTCTTGATGTTTAAGAGGAGCGAGCCAATGCCGACGATGCCAAGAATGATCATCGATCGTGCACGCTCGGCA
>CAKQVW010000043.1 GCA_934277865.1 uncultured Pseudobdellovibrionaceae bacterium
GGTCAGTGAGGCTTTATCCATGTTCCAGAACTCTCCGCTAAGTTCGGCTGACCGCGAAGTTGCTGGTCCGCTTGAGGATCTCGCAGAAAAAACCAACGATGCCTATTCCGACTTTCTGTGGAGTTTTGTTTCTGGTCTCTATCTCGGGACGCCGTTCGTCGTGCCACAGGACTCGAAATTACTGGGTGCAATTCGACAATGGCTTGAAACCGCGGAAATCGAGGCCCATCAGTTGAATGCCTTGAAAGTCGCTGAAGATCCATCGACGATTACTTCGATCTTGGCCCGTGTTGATGAAGTGACGGCTTTGATCGCAGAGGCTGAGCCTCGTCTTGCTCCACTCTATCGCTGGTTAACGACGGAACGTGCGCGAGTTGGTCCACAAGCGCGTGAGGCCGTGATCGAACGATACCAAGCAATCAATACGCAACTGGCATCAGTATTAAGCAATTTGTCTTCTCAGGGAGCGATCAATGACAGACACGAACTGGAACTCTGAGCAGTTGAACGCTCACTTTGGCGGCTGTGAAACCATTCGCGACGTAATTTCGCTTCTTGAAAACGAAGCGGCCTCACGAGGGGAAGTCATTTGTGAGATTCGCGTGAATGGTCATCTTTTGCAGGAGGACGATGAGACGCGGTTTGCCAACAATCCGCGTTCCACGATTCAGCAGCTCTCGATTCGCTGCGATCGTCCCGAACACCTCATTGGACAGGCCTTGCGCTCAGCTTTGAGTTTCATTCCGCTTTTGACTCAGGCGAGCACGGAAACTGCGCGGCTCTTTCGAGAGGGCGAGGTGCACCGTGCGTCTGAAAATTTGAACGAGGCGCTTGAGGGTTGCCAGTGGTTTGTCGAAACCGTGCATCACGCCCGAGGCGCGGCTTCCGGGATCGGCAAATCGGTGACGGGTCCCGAACGTTGGCTCGAGGCCGAGAAGTTCTTTTCAAAAGTGATGCGGGAACTGACCGAGACTTTCGACCGGAAAGACTATGTCATGACGGCCGACGTCCTCGAATATGAGCTTACAGGCGCGCTTGAAATGTGGCTCCCGGTTTTGGAGACAGAATCAGACCGACGTCCAGTTTGACCAAACGCACATCGATCACGAACATGATGAAGTGATCCAAGGTAGCATTCTTTACGAAGGCAGTGACTCGGATGGCGTCATTCGAGACGGTGCCTTTCGGTCGCGTACGCTCCTCGCGGCTAAGCTGCCGGATGCCGGCAATCGCCTTGCTGTGGCATTTGTTGTCGGCTCGCGAGCCGATCTTCTCGAATACCTCGAAAAAGTGCGGCAGCACGATCCGTTTGTCGATATCTGGTTAGTCGCCGGCGATCGGGAAGATTTGAAAAAAAAACTCTCAGCGCCGGTGCTCGCTCAGTTGATCAATCGCTTTCGTGTGCGAGGTTGGGCGACCCGATCACCTGAAGAAATCGAGCGAGCGATCGCTAGCGGTAGTCGCAGCTTGGAGTCGCGCGAGCGTTACTTGAGAAGCCGCAAGGAACTGGGCACGAGAAACCGGCAATTGCACGACCTGCAGGAAAATCTCGAAAAGATCGTGGCGGAAAGAACGTCCTACTTGTCCGATGCCGAGCGTGAACTGCATCGAAGAACCCAAGCCACTCGCGATCTTGTTCGGTTTATCAAAGATCTTAGTCAGTCTGAAACGATCGAAGAGATTCTGCAGTTGCTCGCCCAGGAAGTTAAAAGTTTCCACGAAGTGCGTGCACCGATATTGGCACTGGTTTCGCCAGAGTTTGGCGCACGTCTTCACTTTCAGCAGTCTCGCACTGGCGGCGGAAAAAGTTCCGTTCGGGCCATGGAGCGAGGCTGGGGATCCAAGCCAGTTTCAAAACTCTGGCCGGCTCGCTCTGCGATTCGAGTCAACGACCAAGAGGACCAGACCTATCTCGCGCAAGAGCTTGGACGTCCCGTTGCTCGAACCATTGCTCTGCCGCTTGGCAAGGATTCGCGTTCGGTGGCGGGCCCGCTTTTGGTGTTTGAGCACTCGTTTGATGGCATGAAGGCCGATCGGTTTAAAAACTTTTTGCTGCCACGAATGGAGCCACTGTCGACAGCGTTGGACCGTGTTGTGATCAACAGGGAGATGCATGCGGCTTCACGGTTGTGGGAATCGACGTTTGACGGAGTTGCCGACCCGATTGCGGTGATTGATTTGGATTTCCGCGTATTGCGGATGAACCAGGCCTTCTCGAGATATGAAGAGTCACGTGGAGAGGTTAAATCAGACGGGCGCACGGGCCGGTGTTACGAAATTTTTGCTGGCCGCAGTCAGCCGTGTGAGGGCTGTCGGTTGAAAGAGTGGCGTCCGAGTTTGACCGAACCTTTGGACTGGCAAGTTCGGCGCGGACACAATGTTTACGACGTGAACGGGTATCCGATTCGTTTTCAAGACGATGCACCGGTAGGAACATTCATTCATCACTATTCGGACGTGACCAAGTCGCTTGAACTGAAGGGCCACGCCTTTCAAGGCGAAAAGATGGCGGCCATCGGTTTGATGGCAGGAAATATCGCGCACGAGCTCAATAATCCGTTGGCGGGTCTGCGTTCACTGGCGCAAGTTTTAAGGCAGGACCTGCGATATCCCGAATCGGTGAAGAGCGACTTGCAAGAGATTGAAAAAGCGGCCGAACGATCGAGCGCGATCATTCGCGATTTGATGGAGTTTTCGTCAGCCGAATACAAACCACGCGAGTTCGTGTCGTTGAATCAGGTCACCGAAAGTGCACTCAATATGCTGAAGACGGCCCTGCATGACCATGGTGTCGAGACGCATTTTGCGGAAGATAGCGATGTGCAAGTCTTGCTGGAGCCGCATCTTATGCAGCACGTGATTTTTAATATCGTGAATAACGCGTGTCAGGCGATGCGCGAATCGGGACGCATTGAAATCGAGACGAAGCGCGAAGCTGGAAAAGCGGTGTTGGAGATTCGCGACACAGGCCCTGGCATTCCCGATGAGATTCTCGCTCGAATTTTCGAGCCCTTTTTTACGACCAAAGGGGCCGGACAAGGAACTGGACTTGGGCTTTCCATGAGTCGCTGGGTCGTCGAGAGCTTTGACGGAAAGATTCAGGCGTACAACCGATCAAGCCCACGAGGGGCGGTGTTTCGCATTGAACTACCGGTGGGGGAAAGAGTCTCGTGAAGATTTTGGTGATCGATGATGAGCCTCTTGTGCGACGGTCTTTGGCGCGAGCGGCAAAGGCGCTCGGCCATGACTGCCTCGAAGCCGCAGACGGCGAGGAGGGTCTTCAGCTATGGAAAGCCGAGTCGCCTCAGGCTGTTTTTGTCGACATTCTTATGCCGGGACTTAGTGGCCCGGAGGTGGTGCGCGAGGCTTTAAGAATTCATGAAGAGGCCGGTGTACCAAAACCGATCGTCGCGCTGATTTCGGCCTTCTCTGGGGATGATTCCAAAGATAGCCCAGTGAAATTGGCTGCGGATTGTGGAGCGGACCTCTTCATCGGCAAGCCCTTCGATGATATCTTTGAGGTTGTGAAGAGTGTAGCAAGGAGAGTTACAGAACGTGTCGTCGGCTCAGATAAAAAAAGTTAAGCCTTATCCCTTTAAGGCGGACTTCAAAGACACCCAAGGCAATCGCTCAGGGAACATCATTCTGCTGACCGAGACCGGGGTTTTGCTGGAGATCCCGATTGGGTCCGTGCAGCCAGGCGACAAGGTCGAAGTTTCCTTTCAGCTGCGGGTGATCTCCGAAGTCGTTCAATTTTCAGGCGTGGTCGTGAAAGTTTACAATCAGCTTATAGGCGTTTCCACACCCGAAGGTGCGCCGCCGTCCGCTATTCAGCGTCTCGAGGTCCATATTCGAGCTATCGACTCAATGTCCCGAAATCGTATCGAGAGATTCCTAGATCAAATTGGTCAACGCGCCCGTTCGTGATATCGATATCGGATGCGAATCATCTCGGGAAAATGGCGTGGCCGCAGGCTGGTAAGCTTCAAAGCGGACCATATTCGACCAACCACAGACCGCGTAAAAGAAAGTCTCTTCAATAAGCTTCAAGGTGAGTGGGAAAACGCGCGCGTCTTGGATCTCTATGCCGGCACCGGCAACATCGGCTTTGAGGCGCTCTCGCGCGGAGCTTCGGAAGTCGTAGCGGTCGAGATGAGTGGGAAGTCGATCGAGATCATTCGCCGGAACATCGCAGAACTTCAAATCGGGCGTGAGTATCGAGTCATCAAAGACGACGTCGTGCGCTTTCTTGAAAAATACAAAGGCGAACCGTTTGGCGTGATCATGGCCGATCCTCCATTCACCGAAAGTCTAGCTCATGCGACGCTTGAGGCGCTTTCGAAATCCGAAGCCATGGGGCCTGGCACGACGGCGGTCGTCGAAGCCTCGTCGCACGAACGGGTCGACGAGGCTTATCCTGGTCTTGTCTGCCAAGATCGGCGAGACTATGGCGACAAGATGATTTCCTTTTGGACTCGAGGCCAAAGCGCATGATGGAGGTTGGGAAGTGAATCCAAAACGTCGTATCGCGGTCTATCCCGGAAGTTTTGATCCGATCACTCTTGGCCATCGGGACATCCTGCAGCGCATGCTACCGTCTTTTGACAAGGTGATCATGTTGATCTCCGTCAATCGCAACAAAACCGGGCTGTTCACGCCGGACGAGCGAGCGGAGCTGGCGCGCGAGGCGCTGAAGGATCTGCCAGGTGTCGAAGTTGACACACACGCTGGCCTAACTGTCGATTATATGAAAAAGCAGGGCGCCGGTGTCATTCTGCGTGGTCTGCGGGCTGTGACAGATTTTGAATATGAACTTGTCATGGCGAATATGAACAAGAAGCTCGCGCCGGACATTGAAACGATGATTGTCTTTGCGAGCCCAGAGTTTTATTACGTGTCTAGCAACACGATCAAAGAAGTGGCCTTTCATGGTGGCAAGGTGACAGATCTTGTACCCGCGAATGTGTCGCAAGCGATGATGAAAAAGTTTGGCCGTTCCTAACCCCACTGTCCGGAGGAGAATTCCATGAGCACACCGACAACTCCCAGCTTACAACTCGCAAATCGCGCCAAGCTTCTAAAGGGATCTCCGATTTTGCTGCTTGCTGCTCGTGCAGGCGAGATGAAAGCGGCCGGCAAGGACGTGATCTCGCTCTCCATCGGTGAGCCTGACTGGGGCACATTCGATAAAATCAAAACGGCGGCCATTGCCTCGATTCAAAAAGGGCAAACCAAATACACGCCTCCATCTGGGATCCCCGAACTTCGCAAAGCGATCGCGACACAGGTCTCTAAAGACCTCGGTATCGAATACACATTTGATCAGGTGACTTGCAGCTCCGGCGCAAAGTTTGTGTTGTTTGCGGCTTTGCAGGCACTGGTGAACCCGGGCGACGAAGTGATTTTGGTCGCACCGTTCTGGGCGAGCTACTCGACGATGGTGGAACTTGCCGACGGACTTCCTCGCATCGCAGTTTGTGAGGAGGCTTCGGGCTTCAAGCTCACACCTGCGATTCTGGAGAAAGCGATCACGCCAAAAACCAAGGCGTTGCTCTTGAACTCTCCGTCGAATCCAACGGGCATGATCTACTCGCGTGAGGAACTCAAGGCCATTGCCGAGGTTCTTCGCCGTCACCCGCAGATCGCGGTGATCAGCGACGACATTTATAACCGTCTTTGCTTCACGGATAAATTGGCACCGCACATTCTTCACGTCGCACCGGACTTGAAAGACCGAGTCATCGTCCTCAACGGCGCTTCGAAAACGTACTCGATGACGGGCTGGCGCCTTGGCTGGGCGGTTGGTCCGAAAGCTGCGATCACGGCAATGTCGAACTATCAATCGCAAAGTGTCAGCTGTCCGTCGGCACCTTCGCAGTACGGTGCTCTCGAAGGTATTTTGTCTTGCGATCCTGACATCGAACGCACAGTGGGCGTGTTGAAGGAAAAACGCGACACCCTGCTGGCGGAACTCGCAAAAATTCCTGGTGTGAAAACGTCGGTTCCCGAAGGAGCGTTTTATCTCTGGGTCGGCATCAAGCCCTACTTGGGGAAGAAGTACAAAGGGCAAACTGTGCACACAAGTGCCGAACTCTGCTCGCTTCTCCTAGAGGAGAAGTTGGTGGCGGTTGTTCCAGGTGTGGAGTTTGGTCTCGAGGGGTATCTGCGTTTGAGCTACGCGCTTGATACCAATAAGGGAGTCGAGGCGATCAAGCGTATTGGTGACTTCTTACAGAGTCTCACGGCGTAGTTCGGCCCGAGCAGACAGACACAACCCCTGTGAGCCGCGACAAAGGTCCTGAAAAACAGGACCTTTGTCTTTTGTGGAAGACCGGATTGTCTCAATCCAGTCCTACGTCCGTCGACTTAGGGCCGCGACCTCGTCAGAATGGACTTAAGAGGGGGTCTGCAAGTGTCCTTCACCGTTTTCATGCAAGTGTTTTTCAATATCGTGGTTCTGACTTTGATCTTCGTGGTTTTCGCGCGCCTGAGACGGCCAGCGAAAGATGATCCACGTCTCTCAAAAGGTCTTCAGCTTCTCTCCAGCAAAATCGCAGTGCTCGAAGATCTGAACGATCGTACCGAGAGCCAAGTTCAGCAGATGCTGACGCTTCTTGATCAGAAATCACGCGAGCTCCAGCAGAAAATTATGAATGCTGAAAGCCAAGTGCTGCAGATTCAGCAGTCGATGAGCCAAAGCCTCGAAGTGGCGCAGATCTTCCAAGACAAGATTCCGCACTCCGAAATTATCGAGCGTCAGAATTCGATGAAGTACATTCGTGCGGCTCGTTTGGCGCATCAAGGCCTATCAGTCGAAGACATCCTGCGCGAAGTTGATCTTCCGCGAGGCGAGGTCGAATTCATTGCGAAAGTAAATCGTGAACAGCTGAGCTTCCGCGAAGAGGATCTTCCGGCCTGGGCCAAAGATCCCAACGCGGCGACCGCGCCCGTGGAGCCCGCGCTACCGAAAGAAGCGGCTGAGATCGTCGAACGCCTGAACAAGCTTCAGTTTGAAATGAAGAGTCTTGATATGGAGCTCTCGTCTCGTCAGCCGACGCCGACATTGGCCACGCCTCCGCCGCAAGCGGCGCCGCCTCCTGTGGCCAACGAGATCGATCAACTTGCGGAGCTTGGAAAACAATTTCGTCAGGCGGTGACAACGCAGGCGCCAACTTTCTCCTCGCCCGCACAGACAACGGCTCAGACCCCGGCGTCATCGCCGGTGCCGTCGGCTGCGGAGATGGCGCTGGAGGCCGCGCGCACGGCTGCAAGTCATTTGCGTCTTGGTGAACACAAACCGGGTGGCGTGGCTGCGCCAGCCAAACCGGCCAAGCCAGCCAACACAGCTCCGCAGCCAGCAATTCGGCGAGTGGAGTTTCCGCGCATATGACTTCTCCCAGCGGGGCCGCGAGAGCGTTCAAGCGGGGGGACCAAGTCGAAGCCACGGTGGTTGAAATCGTGGATGAGCGGGAATTCCTTATTCGTTACGACGGGGACGCCGATGATCTTCGGGCTCGCCTGTTGAGGCTAAAAAATGAATCACGTCATTCTTGGAAGCTAGGGGATCGAGTCTGGCTGCGAGTCTTACAAGTTTCACCGCTCCGGTTTCAACTCATCGAGCCCTTAAACGAACAAAGACGCCGAGGGCGACTCGACGTCTCTGTTTGATCGGTTCATAAAGTATCGAATTACTTCGCGCTCTCGCGGATGAAGCGAGTCAGGTAGTACCGAGTCAGGTAGTCCACCTTGATGGGCTGTTCTTGGAACGTCCAATTCAAGTCACCAAACGCGCCCCAACGTGCGATCAAGAGATCTTCTTCACCGGCATGTGAAACCGCGCCGGCGCCCGGAGTCACTGGTGCGCCCGCTGGCTGGAAGCCCGCGCCCACATAGTGGAAGCGAACCGAAACCGCGCCCGGCTCACGAAGTGCGAAGATCAGCTTGAAGCCGTTTCGAAACAGCATGAAGTCGGCGTGAGTGTTGGCGATGCCGTAGATTTTCACACGTCCCAGCGAAGAGCCTTTGAGTTGGTTGAAGGCCGATGCCGCGTCGACAAACGCGACCTTCATTTCATTCATGAAGGCGACCGATTCGCTCAAAAGAATCTGTGCAGGGTCAAACGCTGGACCGAACTCGATCACACCGGACTCTTCCATGCGCTGTTCGGCGCGGACGAGTTCCTTGATCCAGCCAAGCCGATCCTGACGCATGCCAGCGGCACTCGTGGAGAGTGTCGAGCTTGCCGTCGAACCTGCAACCATCGACGAGCTGGCTCCGGCGGGCTGCGAATTGGCTTCGCGGCCGCTATGAGCCTGTTCCCGTGTTTGGGGCGTTGCGCGTTTATTTCCCAAGAAATCCATTCCGTCCATGGAGGTCCCCCTTGATTAAACTTTCATCGGGGGCTCTAGGCCTTGTCAAGATGTGAACTCGGTCAGTTTAGAAGGGGGCGCGTGCTACTGTCCTCGGAATCTGCCCGATGTGGGCCTTCCAGAGCCGCATTGGGGAGTTCCTCTTCGCCAAAGTCACTGAGGGCTTGATGGCGAAGCCCGGGGATCAATTGCAGCTGTTCGGCGACGATGCCGATGTGGAAGGTGCGTTGGCCATTTTCTTCTTTTGTGTAGTTGGCCAGATGGCCCTCCAGGTAAAGCGGGCTGCCTTTGCTGCAGAAGTTCGCGCACAGCTCGGCGTTTTTTCCCCAGATCATCACTTTGTGCCACTGGGTTTCACGACGGGCAACACCGCTTGAGTCTTTGATCCGCCGAAAGGTGGAGAGACTTAAGCGGACATAAGGCTTTCCGCCTGACGAGATTTTCAGTTCTGGTTGATTTCCAATAAGTCCCATGAGGACAACACGATTGAGGGATCCCATTTGATTCTCCTTTGCTGGTGCGGGAATTCGCACCAGACAAAGAGGCGAGCACAAAGCCGACCAGGGATCGGCTGAAAAGTCGCAGCCTACTAGAGCGCGATCGAGATCACAGGATAGGCGCCATTCGGATTGGCGCGTTCATCAAATCCCATGTGAACACCCAAGATGAACTGCACCGGCAGATGATAAAACAGTGTGGAATCCAGTCGCGCTTCGAGGCCCACCGAACTATAGAGATCGCCGAATTGACTTGTGCGATAACCATCCAGGTGGAAGTCATAGAAGGCGCCCTCTACGGTGACGGCGTCCGCAAAGATGGCTCCGTGCCAGCGACGTAAGAACCCAGGATTTGTACCAAAGCCTTCGTAGCGATTGGCAATCGGGAAGCGATACTCGGCCGAAGCGCGCACGTATTTGCGAGCGAGAAAGGTACCGGTGGGGTAACCACGCATGACGAAGCTGGTGCTGGCCGCGCCAAGTGCGATCGATTCCACCGGCAGGCTGATACTGGAGGGGCCAAGCAGCAGCCGATCGAGTCCCGGTAGCCAGCTCACATTGGTCGCCAGCGCCAAGACGTGGCGATCGGGCATCCAGCCAAGAGCCTTTGGGTGCGAGATTTTTGAAAGATTGGTCGAAGCCCCTAGGTCGGTTTTTTCGTAGACCTGATTTCCCAATTCCGGGAGGTATTTCGAGTGTGAGAGGCGGAACACGCCCCCCTTTTCCGGTGAAATCTCAAACCCTTTTTGCGACAGGCTCTGCCAGAGCAAACCCGCACGAACGCCACCTCGTATGCGCACATCGGTTGTCGTTGAAGTTGGAATTTCCGATCGCTGGTGATGGACTCCCGCTTCACCTCGCCATTTATTGGAAAGCTTTGGTAGGTAAAACAGGCCCGACACATCGGCCGTGGTCGTGCGACGGTCAAACGAACTCGAAAGCCGTTGCCAGAAGTCGTCGGCTAAGACCGTGTAGCGAACGTCACTTGTGTAGTTGGAGTAGGCCGCAAAGATATTGGGCTTCATGTGCCGCGTGTCGGTCGAGATCGACGCCGCAACGGAGTGTCGGCCCATCGGATCGCCCATCGAGGTCGACGCCGAAAGATAGGCGCCACCTGGGACAAAGGCGGCGTATGGCATCCAATAACGTGGCAGGAAGTACGGCCAGTACGAAATATCTTTTGGGGTGAGCTCGGCTTCTGTGAGTCCCGAGTCTGGCGGCTCAAAACGTTCGCTGGGCGCATCCAAAAGCGGTTCGATTTTGGGAAGTTTTCCTGCGCGCGCTCCCGGTAGCAGTTCGCGTTCTTCGGCGGTAAGAAATCGAAGGCGTGAGCCATGGCCGTCGAGGCGAGAAAAAATCAACTGCCCCGATCGGCGATCAAGATCCCCAACCCACGCTCGTGTCGTCGAGTTTGTCAGCGGACGAACGTCGTCAAGCGCGGTGGCTGCACCTGTGTTCACCAGTCGCGCGCGGTAAAGGTTGTTCACTCCGTTTCGTGTCGAGGCGAAAAGCAGCGCGGGCTGGCCGCGCTCTTGAATCAGCCGCGGATAGTTGGCGTCTCCTCCGCTTGGCAGCGCGCGCTGGAAGGTCGCACTCAAATTTTCTTTGTCGAAGCCGACAAGCCGAAGGCTTTCTTTGGCCTCTTCCGAGCGTTCGGCAAAGACGAGTGTGGTGTCGTCGAGAAATTCGGGCCACGAAACGCGGTGCCCATTTGCCGGTTTGTAGAGGACCTTGGCGTCGGACGCGGTCATCTTGCCATCGGCGTTGAGTGTGAGTTTGGCCAGCATCAGCTGAGTGTTACCCGGCAAGAGCTGCACAAACGCAACCAGCTTGCCAGACGGACTGATCGCGGGTTCGCGCGCTCGCCAGCCGGTGGTCACGCGAGCCGTGCGTTTTCGTTCGCGGTCGTACGTCCAAAGATCTGTTCGCTCCTCATAGCGTCCGACGCTGTCGCTGGCGTCGTAGACGATGTGTGTGCCGGTCGGATACCAGCTGAGGCGATTGACGCTCTCGGGTTCGGCTGCGCGGACCGCGTTTTTCAGATGAAAGGCGGCCTGGTTGTCGGCGCTCGGTGCGCGTTCGGCAATCCAGATCACAGATTCACGATTGTGTTCGCGCGTGACAAACGCGAGTGCACTCTGCTCGGGTGAGATCACGGGAGATCGTGTGTACGAACTTACTTCACCCAGGCGTGTGCCATCGTTGCACGCCACTTGCCCGCCTTCGCAAATGATATCGGTTTGGTGAACCGCCTTGGCTTCAAGTTCTGTGTAGACCGTGTCGAGTAGCTCTTGCCAGCTCTTTCCCAGTCGCTCTTCCAGCGGTGTTTCGATGAGAAACGGAACACGCCTCGCATAGTGATCGTTCAAGTCGCCGATCAGCGAGATATTTTTCTTCGCAAGTTGGTTCCAAAGCAGGCCGCCCATCAAGTAAGGGCGAGTGCCACCTGGCCATTCGGGGTTAGAAATATCGCCGATACGCGCGATGTCTTGTTGCCGAAGTGTGCCGTCTTGAATCATCGCGCGAGGAATGGCGGTGAAGTTTGGTGAGCGCAGTCGACCACCACTGGGAGAATACCGGGTTTCGATTTCCACCGCGAGACCCTCGAGATACCAGCGAGGCAGCACCAAGTTCGGGCGCACGATCGTGCCGAAGATGTTGCGTGCGAGATGAAAGACGCCATGTGCGGGTTGAAAATTCAGCACGTGCGCATACTCGTGCAACACAAGTTCATAGGTCCAAGCTCCGGTGTCGGAGATCGAGTCGCCGGGAGTTGGAGGTGCCGGATAGATGTGAATTTGCGGAAAGGGAAATCCCGTGGCCATGCCATTTGCCGAGTCGCCGTTGTCATCGATCAGAATGACGGTCTTGTCTGGCCAAGTGCGCAACACGGGCACGAGTGTGCGCCACGAGGTTTCTGCATGTTTGGCGACTTCTTTGGCATAGGCCTCCATTGCGTGATGCCTCGAGTCAAACAGCACTTCGAAATGGGGAGTCTGAATTCTTCTCCACTGAGCATGCGGATTTGCCGAGGCGTCGACAGTGGCGAGAGCCGATATGACTCCTAACAGACAGCGTTTCACCCAAAGCAAACTCTTGGTCATCCTATCGCCTCACTTCGAATTCATTTCTCGTCATTTTTTGTCAGGAACATTTCTTGTTCCTCACCCGATCATCGGTTCTATAAGACCTTTGACAAAAACGCCTCGCTTTTCAAGAATGTTCCTTCGAAGCGCGAACGAAGCAATGAGCAACTTGTATCAGTTCCTATGCGATCCCTTCCTTCTGGGGCCGTACGGAAAAGGAGGCAGAAATGAAAACTGAAGTGACGAAAGTAAAGCCGACGCGAACATTGGCGATGTTGATGGGCCTTATCGTGGTCGCAACTCTCGGTCTTTCTGCATGTACCAAGGCGAAGAAGGCTGATGGTGAAGCGGGTGTGGAAGCCGGCATGTCGGACGCGGGACCTCAAGTCACAGATCAAGACATGGCGTTTGATCGTGAAGGTTCGGACGGCGGCAAAATCAGCGGTCTCAACACGATCTTCTTTGAATACGACCAGGCCCGTCTCAGCGAGAGCGCAAAGTCGACTCTCAAAGGCAACGCCGATTGGATTCGCGCAAATCCCAATGTGACAATTCAGATCGAAGGTCACACCGATAGCCGCGGTTCGACGGAGTACAACTTGTCGCTCGGTGAGCGTCGTGCAAAATCCGTTCGCCAATATCTGGAAGGTCTCGGCGTCGAATCACGTCGCTTGACGATCATCAGCTATGGCGAAGAAAAGCCGCTCGCTCAGGGCGACAACGAGTCCGCGTGGTCCAAGAACCGTCGCGCGAACTTCGTTCCGGTTCAGTAAGGAACAGGGTAGCGGATGGCGATGGCCAACCAAGATTCCATTCTTTTGGTGAATCAAATAGTGAATCAAAGCGGTGCTAGGCGCCGCTTTTTTTCTTCGAGCTGGCCCACGGTTTTTCACGCCCTCCTTGTGCTCATGGCGGCGTGGATGTTGGCGCTGTCCGCTGGCTGCGTTTCGGTGATTCCCGTGGACGAATACACGATCGCGCGCGCCGCAATGGAAGGTGCTCGCGAGTCAGAGGCTCCCCGGTATGCACCGGCGCTTTGGTACAAGGCGGAACAGGCCTATCGTGAGGGAGAGACATTTTTCCGCGAGCGTGCGTATGACGAAGCGTTGAAACGGTTTGTTCAAGCCCGAAGTTGGGCCGAGCAGGCAGAAAACGCGGCACGACTTTCTCGCTTTGAAGCTGGCGATTTGGCGCCGTAAGACGGCGGGATCTTTTTGGGAGTGATGTGATGAACAGTTCAAGAGCCCTTACGAAGTCTTTTGTTGCACTTGGAATCGTGCTGGCCGCTCTGCAGGCAGGCTGTCTGCAGACACGCTCGACGATGAAAGAGGCCGAAGAAAAGCAAGTCTTACGCAAGCAAGTGGTGTCGCTTCAGCAGAACACGGCAGATTCTTCGGCGCGATTCAGCGAGATCGACGAGGACCTTCGCAAGACGTCGGGACGAATCGAGACGCTGGATGCTCGTGTGACTCAAATCAAAGAGCGTGCAGAGAAAAATGACTTTGCCTTGGAAGCGA
>CAKQVW010000044.1 GCA_934277865.1 uncultured Pseudobdellovibrionaceae bacterium
GTCGGAGAGCGCTGCCTTGTTCCGAAGACTTCTTCACTGGAGCAGCGGCCGTCATCGGCACCGAGGCCTTTGTTTCCTCACGCTGATATTCCGCACCATCCATCTTGAAGTCCATTTTGGTTCGACCACGTCTTAGCGGATCATCTCCTCCAGCACGCGCGCCGGTTGCGTCGACAATCAATCCGCCCTCGCCCGCTCGAGCCGCCGCATCCGCGTCCTCTGGTGCATGGTCGGCCGCCGAACCAACCGTGGTCGAACGCTGTCGACCTGCTCGGCGAAGACGCCCAATTGTCGATCCACGCCCACCACCAGCCTGTCCGCCTCCAACAGCCTCGCCGCCGTTGTCAGCACTTCCGCCGCTTCCGCCCGAACCACCCGAACCGGAATCAGACCCGCCCGAACCAGAATTGCTTCCACCCGAGCCTCCTCGCCCAGAGCCCGAACCGCCCGAGCCCCCGGATCCGCCACTTCCGCCCGAGCCCGAGCCTCCAGATCCGCCACCACCGCTCCCATCTGGGTTCGAACTTCCATCACGCACCAACATAGAACCGTTTGCGATGTTGAAGCGCGTGTTGCGATCGCGACAAACCGACTGAGTCCCAGGAAGTTCTCCTGTCTCGAGCAAACAGCGATAGTACGTGCCGTAAAGGTCGACGGTGTATTGGCGGAATGCCGAATTAAAACGATAGATGAGACCAAGAATCACGATCACGGCGACCAAAGCGAGAAGAATGACCTCGATGGTCGCTTGGCCCTTTTGATTATGAGACTTCAGTCCGAAGAAACTCACACCTTCACCAACTCAGTTTGAAAATCACCCGGAACACGGCAAACTTATCTCTATGAGACGTTTCGGCATGAGTCCCTCTAGGATGAAGCAAACAGGCCCTGGCGGCGCCATAAATCTGGGTGTTTTCGCTATTCTCATCCTGATTCAGCTCTCGCCAATCGGCATTTCGGTCTCGATGTCTCAAACTGGTACATCTGGCGCGGCAACATCGGCGGCCAATGCCCGCAATGCCGCGCTCAATGCAGACATCGCCTACCGACGCCGCGAACTTGAAGGCGATCCAAACAACGCGCAGGCCCGTGCACAACTCGCAACGGCGCTCGAGCGAAAAAAAGACTACGAAGGAATGGTCGAGACTCTGGCTGGACACAAAGACAAAGTCGGTCGGTCTGGATTGCTGCTTCTCGCCCGCGCTTACATGAAGTTGCAACGTTCAAACGAAGAAATCGCCGTGCTCGAGTTGGCGAATGCAAGATACCCAAAAGATGCAGCACTTCAGACCCAGCTCGCAGCCGCGCTCAGTCGTGCTGGGAAGCGCGATGCTTCGATCGAGGCGTATTACAAGGCTCGCGAAATGAACGCCAAATATATTCCGGCATACGAAGGCCTACTCGATGAGCTTGTGCGCGCAGAATCGCGTCAGGAAGCACGCGATCTGCTTTCCGACATGATGAAACGATTTGGCCAAAAGGGGAAATGGCTAAGCGAACTTTGCTCGCTCTACGCGGCTGACGCGTTTCATGAAAAAGCTGTTGAGACCTGCAAGAGGGCGCTGAAAAAAGATCCAACCAACCCGATGCCGCCAGTTCACCTTGCGGCGACATATCGCGAGCAAGAAAAGCCAGAGGAAGCTAAGAAGGTTTTGGTCGCGGCAGCGACAAAAATTCGTCGCTCCGAACCAGTTCAAACAGCGCTCGGAGAGTACTTCCTTGAGAAGAAAAACTTTGTCGACGCCTATCGATGGTTCAAGGCAGGCGCGAAGTCCGATCCAAAAAGCTACACAGCGCAGCTTGGCCTTGCCCAGGCAGCACTCGAGCTGCAAAAGATGGAAGACAGCGTGAAGGCGTTCACGGCCGCATGTAATATCGATCGCAAGGCCATTCGAGAGTTTCAAAGTGCACTAGGAAAAATCCGTCAACGCGGTGATTTCAAATGGCAAGGCCGATTCGAGGACGCGATTGCCAATAGTTGCGGACTTAGCTTCTAAAAGAATTTGCGATATTCACCTTCGACGGGAAGTTCAGTGAACCCATTCACCGCCGGCATCGTTGCGGATTCGGATTTCGCAAAAAAAGCATGAGCACCGCTAGGCCCCGACTTTCTCACGCGAATTTCCATTACGATCCATCCGGTTCTCTCACATTCGGCGACGCCATGGAAAAACTCGGTAAGATTTTCGGTTCCTGTCGTTTCAAGCAAACCTATCGATCGATGATTGGCGCCCAATCCTGCGCCAAGTGACATCAGCGCCTTGGCCGCGTCCGAGGATAGCGCGACACTCTTTCCACCAATGAGTTTCGCCACCTTCTCCGCATCGGACGTTTCTCTCACCCACGCGGCCACCCAGGCATCTTTTGCCAAAAGACCTACGTCAAAAAGATGGGCATCAGATTTTAGACGGCCAATCTGACTGGCCAGATTATGGACAGACGACAGCGTGTTCGCGACGGCAAAAACGAGATGTCCGGAAGGGAATTCTGTCATGCCTTCTGTTTCAGATTGAGACGCAAGAAAGTCAATCTTCACGGCCAATTCCACTTAAGTCGCGGCTCAGCCGAGACCCCCTTGTGAGGATGGCTCCACCGCTCGACAATGGTAGAGGGGATGGGGCTGCGCAGAAACTAGACGATTCTCTAGCTAGACGAGAGTCGTGTCACAAAGATTCTCTCAACTCCCTCCCTAGCTAGACCGATAGGAAAACGACGGCCCGCAACGGCTGGAGAAAAAAAGGAGGGGGACGATGTCTCTCAAAGAAAAAGCAAAAGCAATTTGGAACGACGAATCTGCCCAAGGTGCGACTGAGTACATCTTGATTCTCGTGGCTGTTGTGACAGTCGCGTTCATCTTCAAGAACAAAATCAAAGAGTTTGTTGAAGGTCGACTCGGCAACTTGGGAACAGGTCTCGGAAACTTCAACGTCGAAGGCGGCTAGTACCCTTTTTTTGGTTAGGGGGCAGCCATGACTCTTGAAGTAACACTTCTTGCGAGCATGTTCGCACTGATTCTTGGTGGCGCTTTCTTTGGTGAAAGTGGACCGATTCGCGTGTTTCAAGATTCGGGACCTCGCCTCGGGGCACGAATCGAAAAGCACGTGGTCACGGGACGCGGTTTCACCCAAGACGGAGCTGTGAATCAGTGGGTTGCACCCCCTACCCGTGCACCAACTGGAGAACTATGATTCTGACGGCGAAAGTCGCAGTCGCGACAGCCATTATGATCTGGGCGGTAATCGAGGATTTGCGCACGCGCAAATTCTCGAATCGTACGTTCATAGTTGCAACCGTCGTTGCGCTCGTGACGGCCGTCGCCGTCGGTGGGCCACGCGAACTGATCACCAGCATTTTGGGATTCGGCGCGGGAATCATCTTCTTTTTGCCGCTGGTTCTTATGCGAATCGTGGGTTCCGGCGACATGAAGCTGATGGCTGCAGTCGGAATCCTCGCCGGCTGGGACGCCGTTCTCTGGACAGGCGTGTACGGCCTGATTTGGGCAGGACTCTTTGGAGTCTCTCAAGTCATCGCGAAGGGTGAAGGACGCGCACTGGTTCACAATCTCACGACGCTTGCAGTTTCGCGATCGAAGTCAGGGCTCTCCCTTCATCATATTCCGTTTACCGCTCCGCTTCTGCTGGGTTGGTTAAGTCATTTGGTGCTGACTGGAGTTCTGCGATGAAAAGCAAAACTTTAAGTCCTCGCCATCCCATGCGAAACGAATCCGGCCAAGCAACGATGGAGGCCGTACTGATTATGATCGCCATCGTTTCCATCGTGACTGTCATCTCACGGACCTCGATCAATCAAGGTTTCGTCAGCAACATCGTCGAGGGACCTTGGTCTCCGCTTCGTGGCATGATCGAAGACGGTGTGTGGATGCGTCACACAATTTCAAAGCCTCATCACCCAAACCAGTTTCCGCGGCATCAAACTAAAAGAGGAGATTCGATATGAAACTGTCGAAACCTCTACGCAACGAACACGGGATTCTCACTTTAGATTTTATCTTTGCTCTCCTCATTGGGATGAGCTTCACGATGATTTTCTTCGCACTCACCTTGACCCTGTCGTTGGTGGAAGTGACACAGTATCTTTCGTTCTCCGTCGCCCGAGTGTCTTGGGCTGCGCATGAAAATCGCTCGGCTCAGATCGCGCTTGGCAACGCCAAGTATGCAGAGCTCATCGAAAAGCCGGTTATTAAAACCATTTTTGGCCAAGGCTGGTTCCGTCTGCCTGCTCGTCCCGACTTCGGCGACCCTGTGCGCGGCTTTAATATCGAATATCAACCGGCAGCAGAGAATGATAACGAAACGTTTTTCGGTGCACGGTTAAGAATCGAAGCACGTATTCTTGATATCAACATCCCGATGCTTGGTTCGTCGAAGACAAATCCGGAGACAGGTGTTGCCAACGTGCAGACCTTCCTTGGACGGGAAGTCACCACCACCGAATGCCGAGAACAATTCAATCGGCAACGATGGACCAATATTCTACAGCTGAGTCCCGACTACCAGCAGGTGAACAGTTCGCCTGGGGTATCGGCCGACCCAAATCAGGCATTGGCACTGATCACGGACAATGGATGCTAAAATGAAGAATGCAAAACGGATTTTACAAAATGAGAAAGGTTTAGCGACGGTGGAAACCATCCCGTTGTTGCTTCTCTTTGTCATCTTGCTTGCTTATTCATTCGGCTCCTTCGGAGTCATCCACACGGGAATTCTGAATTCGATCGCGGCACGAACCTATGCGTTTGAAACATTCCGCAATCGAACTTCGGTAGTTTACTTCCGAGATGCCGGAGGAGATGGTTCCGGCGGAAAGATGCACTACCAAGCAATTGGCAATCGTGTTCACGGCATCATGCAGGAGCTTCGCCCGGGAGAGGGTGTTTCGGACAGCATGAACTTCAAAGCAACCGAGCGCCCGCTACGAATTGGGTTTGGCGGAATCCCTGCGGATAATTCGCGAAACACGGCCTCGATTCACAACGAACGAATTTTTACTGATGTGCGAGAGCAGCAACAATCTCAGGTCGGCGTCAGCCCGGCCTGGATCATGACTCAATATGGAATCTGCATCAACGCAGCTTGTGGAAACTAGGAGCTAGGAATGGGCGGCAACGAAACTAGGACATTGTGGATCTCGATCGGTGTTGCGATGTTTGCGATTTTCATGCTGTACAGCTGGTCGGAAACACAAAAAACAGAGATGGCAAAAAAGTACGGCACAACTAAGCGTGTTGTAGTTGCGGCATATGACATTGCCGAGATGGAAACGATTGACGAATCTAAACTCGAGGTTATCGACCAACCACAGGACTTTATTCAGCCAGAAGCGGTGACCGAGCCAGAAGGTGCTGTCGGCCAGGTTGCCGCGGTTCCGATTAAAAAAGGTGAGCAGATTCTCCAGACAAAACTCCTTCTTCCAGGACCAGACACTGGTCTTTCCATGGAGGTATCGCCAGGGAAGCGCGCAATCACGATTCCGATCGATGATATGCGTGGTGTTTCAAAGCTTCTCCGTCCCGGAGATCGAATCGACATCGTGGCAGCTCTCGATTACGGAAAAGGTGGAGATCAGCGCCGGGAAGTTCGAACGATTCTCCAAGACGTCGTTGTTTTGGCGACCGGCCTCAACGTCATGAACAAGATCCCACGCAGATTCGAACTCGATGCGAACGGTCGCTCAATCAACCGAATTAACTTAAGTGCGAGCACCAGCTTCACCAACATCACGGTTGAGGCCAACCCAGAAGACGCCCAGCGCTTGGTCTACATTTTGGCCACCGCTCCAGGGAGCATCTTCACGACTCTTCGCCATCCAAACGATCGTCTTGCTGTACCCGTAAAAACTACGGTGGTGGAAGATCTACTTGGACGCAACGTTATGATGCGAACCCCAGCATCTCCAGACGGCGCCTTCCAGCCGCCAGCGGGAGCCGCTCCGCAAGCACCGGCAGCGGCTCCAGCGCGGCCAAATCGTCCAGCGACACCGCCGCAACCTCAGCGCCGAGGAAATTTTAGGGAGTTATGATGAACCAAGTTTCGCGAACTCACATCTGCATCGAGGGAACGTCTGCGGTTTCGGCCGTGAGACCAGGTGCCGCGTTGTTCGCGAAGCGATCTTTCGTTTCCCTCATCGTACTCGGCTGTTCACTAGTCGGAATGAATTCGGCATTTGCGCAGTCTGCGACTCCGCCGCCTCTACAAACTGCAACGGCAGCCGACGAACCTGAAAAAGAACAGCTGGAAGCAAATCGAATCGATCCCAAGAGGCAGAAACCGATTGGTCTCTTCATTGGTGTCGAGCACCAAGAGAAACTTCCGTTTCTTCCGCCAGGAGCAAAGTTCAAAGGCGACTACAAAAAAGTGTCGCGGCTTTCTTTGGACAGTGATCGAAATATTCTCTTGTTCCAGGCGACTCAAGAAGGTTTTGCCACCCTCACCGTTACGGATAAAGACAACAATCGCCTTTACGAATTTTACCTCGACGTAAAAAAGTCCAACCTGACGAAGGTCGTTCGTGAGATGCGTGCGCTCCTCGCCGACATCGAAGGCATCACAGTCAAGATCATCAACAACCGCGTCGTCGTCGATGGTCAGGTCCTTTTGCCACGCGACCTCAGCCGTATTCTTGCCGTGGTGGCACAGTACGGTGATGCGCAGGCATCGAGCCTCGTCACCCTAAGCCCGGTGGCGCAGCGTAAGATTGCTCAGCTGATCGTGAATCACATCAACAACCCAGAAATCACGGTCAACCCGATCAATGACAAGTTCATCTTGGAAGGTACCGTCGGCGACGCCAAAGAGATGGAGCGTGCAGTACAAATCGCCCAGATGTATGTGCCAGATATGATCAAAGAGGCTGGGGAAAAAGAAGGAACGATCATCAAGGTCAAAAAGGAATTTGTCCTGAACTTGATTCGTGTTCGAGACGCTCCTCCAAAAGAGCCCGCAAAAATCATCCAAATCGTGGTTCATTTCGTCGAATTGTCGAAGAGCTACACCAAAGGTTTCCGTTTTCAGTTTACACCTGAGATCAGCGACAACTCTGGAATTTCTATTAGTAGCGACGCCCGATCTCCAGGCGGCATCACGTCGTCGATCACGGCCGTGATTTCCAATCTTTTACCTAAGCTCAATTGGGCTAAGGAGCACGGTCACGCGCGCGTCCTCGAAAGCACAACTTTGCTTGTCACCGATGGATCGACCGGAAAAATCTCAAACGAGACGGAGATCCCTTATACCGTATTCTCGGCAGCGACCAACAACGCTGCTTCCAACAAGGCTAAGATCGGGATTTCTGCAGAGATCGGCGCGAAGATCAATAATCCCCGCTCGGACGCAATCGAGATGGCGATGAACTTTGGGATGTCCCAACTTGTCGACATGAACGCAGGGCAACCAATTGTCTCCACAAGCTTGGTCAATACCAAGGTCACGGTTCGAAGTGGTCAAAGTGCCGCAATTGGTGGTCTGATTTTGAATTCCAGCAATACGGCCTATAACAAGTTGCCGCAGTCAGTTCAGAATCCTTTGATCTCTCTATACGCCTCCAAACAGTTTACGCGCAAGCAGAGCCAGTTCGTGGTCTTCGTCACGCCTATGATCAAGGTCAGCGCCAGCCAGGGCTCAGAGAAGATCAAGTCGAAGTTCAAAATTCGCGACTAAAAACAGAACCGGATGCGATTTAGAGGTTTTAGGACTTAAATCCGTCCCATTTTGTGCCGATAAGAAGTTGATATGGCGGTTAATCCCAATTCCTTCATTATCGGCGTTACTGGCGGCAAAGGCGGCATGGGGAAGAGCGTATTCAGCGCGAACCTCGCTCTCGCTTTCGCGGCAGAAATGAAACAGCCGTCTCTTCTTATTGATCTCGATTCGCAAAGCTGCGGCGATCAGAATTTCATTCTCGGCATGCGCGAAGTGAAAACCGTTGCCGAGCTCGCCGCATTTAACGGATCAATTACTCCCCAGGTTTTAAATTCACTCGCAACGTTTTTGCCTGGAACACAAATGGGTTACATCGCGGCCGTTCGCGGTCGTGATGAGACTTTAGGTGGACAGCCCGAACAAGTCGCCAAACAAATCGAAAACCTTTCGAATGTGTTTCGATACATCGTCATCGACTTCGGAAACCAGCTTGGCCCGATCCAAAATCAAGTGATTGAGCGGACAACGGCGTTATTGTTAGTAACAGCGCCTGAGGTTTTAGCTGTTAACCAAACAATGCGATTGATGACAGAACTTCTTGCGGCCAATTTGCCAACTGACGTTCTACAAGTCGTGATCAACAAAGCCGGCCCCGCTGGTTTGGCTCCTGCGGCCATCGGCCAATCGCTTCGAAAGCAAATTCTTGGCGTGATTCCACAGGACGACGCAACTGTTTTGGGTTCGGTGGCACGCTCTGCCCCGTTTGTTGTAAGCGCACCAAAGTCTGCTGTCGCAGCTGCGCATTTTGATATCGTACGTCGCCTCACAGGGGGCCTCCTTCAACAGCTGAAAGCGGCCACCAAGCCGTCACTCAAACTAGCCAACAAAGAAATGCCGAAAGCTGAAGTCAGCAGCGGCAGTCCACACAAAGCCAAGGGGCTGAAAAATCTCGATCCCAGAACAGCCTTAAAGATCACCGTGCACAACGAGTTGATCAAAGCGATGGACTTAAAAAAGGGTGTGACCGACACCCAAGGTGACCCGGAAAAAGAAGCCGAGCTAAGGAAAAAGACAAATGCGGTGATTGCGACACTCGTCGACAAGGAGTCGCCCGGTCTCGGCAGAGATGAACGCGCTAAGATTATTGACGAAGTCTTAAACGAGGCCCTCGGTCTTGGTGCGCTAGAAGATCTGCTCGCCGATCCAACCGTTACGGAAATCATGGTCTGCGGACACCAAAAGATCTACATCGAAAAAAACGGCTTGGTGCAGCTAAGCCCAACGAAGTTCACTTCGAACTTTCATTTACGGAAGGTTATCGAGCGAATTGTTTCTCCACTTGGTCGTCAGATCAACGAATCGGTTCCCTATGTCGACGCCCGTCTCCCCGATGGCTCACGGGTGAACGCCATCATCGAACCGCTTGCGATCGACGGGCCCGCAGTCACGATTCGTAAATTCCGCAAGGGCTCGATCAGCCCAGAGACGTATTTCAAAGAATGGAACGCTTGTACTCCGAACATGATGGAGTTCCTAAGAATCTGCGTCGCCAACAAGATGAATATCATCATCTCCGGTGGTACCGGTTCCGGTAAGACGACTTTGCTCAACACTCTTTCAAGCTTTATTCCGGCTAACGAACGGGTCGTCACCATCGAAGATGCGGCCGAACTTCAGCTGCAACAGGATCACGTTGTACGCCTTGAGACTCGTCCAGCAAATATGGAGGGCACAGGAGCCGTCACGATCCGAGACTTGGTTCGAAACGCCCTGCGTATGCGCCCAGATCGTATCGTCGTCGGAGAAACGCGAGACGGAGCGGCGCTCAACATGCTCGAGGCGATGTCGACTGGTCACGACGGATCGATGACCACAACGCACGCTAACAATCCAAAAGAAGCCGTGGCCCGTATCGAAAGTCTCTGTATGCAGGCCGGAGTCGGACTTTCACAGGCGGCCATTCGTGAACAAATCGCAAAAGCCGTAAACCTTATTATTCAGATTCAACGTCTCGCCGATGGCTCCAGGAAGCTGATCAGTATTTCTGAAGTCCAAGGCATTCAAGGTGAAGTCGTAACTCAGCAAGAAGTCTTCCGATTCGTTGAAAAGGGTTTCGATAAAAACCGAAAGATCGTTGGAGAGTTTCAGGCTACCGGCTTGATTCCAAAATGTATCGAGACCTTTGAAAAGCGTGGACTCATTATTCCCAAATCACTGTTTTCCAACCAGGGCAACGCGGCACCAGCGGCCTCTGTTTCGGCCCCCAAGGCACCGACATCGACCCCGGCTAACCCAGCCGTGGATCCTAAAAAAGCTAGCGGAGGTGGACGATGAACGCCGTCCTTGCCAACGACTGGATCATGCTTCCTTCGATCGGAGGCATGGCTTTTTATCTTTCCTACCTTTGGGCCGACAAAATTCTTGGATGGCTGCACCGCCGCAGCCTCGGACAGCGCGAAGAAGTTCTTCGCTATATGGAGCTCATGTTTGTTGAGACCGACCGAAGCAAAGTCACAATAATGATGCTCTCTTCGAGCTTTGGCGTGGGCGCTCTCGTGTTTATTATGGCTTGGCCAAACATTTCGGCCGGCCTCATTTTTGGTACGGTGGTCACGATTGCGATGTGGTCGGTCCCAAAGTTTGTGATGCAGGCTTTATGGAACCAACGTTGTGGCAAGTTCGTGGATCAGATGGTCGACGGCATGACGATGATGGCAAACGGCGTGAAGGCCGGGCTGTCGGTTCAGCAATCGATGGAACGTATTCAGATGAATTTGTCGAATCCGATCAGCCAAGAATTCGGCCTCGTGCTATCGCAGATTCGAATCGGACGAAGCCTTCAAGAAGCATTGAATGATCTCGGAGCTCGCATCCCCCGCCAAGACGTTCAGATGTTCGTGACGTCGGTGAATATCCTTCAGGAAACCGGCGGCAACATGGGGGAGACTTTTAAGACTATTGTCGAGGTCGTTCGTGAACGGCAAAAGGTCGAGAAAAAGATTGAAGCCCTTACAGCGCAAGGTGTTGCACAGGGTACAATCATCGTCTTGATCCCGTTTGTATTGCTGCTCGTCTTTTATTCGCTGGATCCCACATACGTTCAACCACTCTTCAACACGACTCTAGGCCTAATTGCTCTTGTAGCGATGCTAGGTCTGCAATTTCTGGGTGGTATCGTCATGCGGAAAATCATTAAGATTAAGGTGTAAGCCATTGGATGGTTGGGGGACATAGGAAATGATCGAAAATTCGAGACGCAAATCCCTTGCGCAGTCCACAAGAACGATTTTGCTCGCGGCGCTTGTCGCAGGCACGACCTTTGCGGGAATCTCTCAGGTTCATGCCACTGTCGATATGAAAAATGCGAACTACACAGAATCATGGAGCGACATTCAGATCACTGGCTCTGGCTATGCTTTGCGTGTTCGACGGACCTATAACAGCCGTTCTGTATTTAACGGAATGTTTGGCTTCGGATGGTGCTCTGACTTCGAAACAAGCATCACAAAAAACCCAGAAGGCCATCTCAAACTGCAAGAGTGTGGAGCTGGACAAGAGATCACCTTCCGTCCTCAGGGCGCAGGTGGAAATACGCTTAGCAAAACTGTGGATTCGATCATCGCCTACTATCGCAAGACGAACCCAAATTCTGGCGAATCCTCAATCACGATTCTGCGCGATCAATTACTAAACAATTCAAACCTCCGTGCAAACTGGGCGAAGCAAGCAGGTGTCGCTACACCGACTGCGCCCAAAGGATCTGTGTTTGTTTCAGACAATCTTGAAGTCGAAAAGATTGAGTTCGATGGAAGTCAGTACTCGCGCACTCTCGCCCACGGCACTGTGCAGAAATTCAATTCTGCCGGCCGCCTCATCAGCCTGGCCGACAAAAACGGCAACTTCCTGCGCTTCAATTACAACGGAGATCTGCTAAAAGAGGCCGTCGACAACACCGGTAAGAAACTCACCTTCACCTTCTACCCAACCAAGCGAGTTAAGGACATCGCAGGACCTGGCAACATCAAGGTTGAGTACAAATACAAAGGTGAAGATCTCGTCGAAGCGAAGAACCAGTGGAAAAACACGTATCTCTACGAGTACGACGACAACCACAACCTGACGAAGATGACATTCCCTGATAAGACCTTTAAGGCTCTCAGTTACAATCAGAAAAACGATTGGGTGACGTCCTTTACGGACCGCGCAGTCGGCGCCGATCCCGCGTGTAAAGAGTCGTACGAATACTTCTCTGATAAAGCGAATCCAAAAGATCACTTCTGGTCGACTGCCGTTAAGAAGTGCGGCAATGAAATCAAAAACGAAGCCCGTTTCGAATTTTGGCTGAAAACACGAGCTGACGGTCGCAAGTACTTATCTCGTGTTCTCAATCGTTCGATGACGGAAACTCTCGACGTCACTTACCACCCCGAATTTGGTCGCCCAACATCGATCAAACGGAATGCGCAATCGACGTCTTACGATTACTATGCCAACGGTCTGGTGAAAGAGAAGTCCACAGCTTCGACACGAATGGTTTACGAATATAAAAATGCCTTCAACAAGGTTTCGAAAGTCACGACCGAGTTCTTTGATTCCAAGGGGAAGGTCGCTAAAAAGCGCGAGACGACATTTAATTACGACCAACGTGGAAACCTCGCTGCGGCACAGAACTCGGACGGTCAAACTGTCAGACTGACTTACGACCAACGCGGCCGCATCGCCACAATCGTGGATCAGGCGAAAAAAGAAGTACAAATTAAGTACGAAGAGCGCACAGGTCGCCCGGCGCAGATTACTCGCCCAAAAGTGGGCACGATCTCAGTGACATACAAAGCAAACGGTGACATCAACAAAGTCGAAAGTAACGACGGTCCGGCTGTCGCGACGCAAGTTGCGAGCACGTTTAACAACCTGCTCGACATCATTGCGCCAGCAACTTCCGAAATGAATATGTAAACGAAGGGGTACACATGAAGGCCATTTTCACATTCTTAGTTTTGATTGTGAGCTTCAGTTCAGCGTTGGCTCAAGACAGCGCATACGATTGCGACGATCCTAAGTGCCAAAGCGAGGTCGCCCGCCGGGCAAATCCTCAGGCCATGGATGCGCAATTTCTTTCGCACAGTATCCCCTGCGAAACAGGCGCATGCATCAATCACGCCGACCCCGGCCTTGGAACCGACACCACTCCGAAGATCAATCCGGATGGTACCCCAATCGTTCCCGGTCGACGCGCCAGCCCTGGCGACATCGTTCAGTAAACGTCTCAATCTGAGACAGTTTACTGATTGCAACGAGGCCCACAGCTGATGCTTTGGGCCTTCTTTTTCAGGAAGCGCCACCAAGACGCAATTCCCCTCTGTCTAAGGCTGAGACACCCGTGTGCCCTTAAGCGCCTTTTATCGCCACGGCAGTTAAGACCGTTGGCACGTCCCCCACGGCAAGAACGCAAGTATTTGTTTTTACTAGGCTTTCTAGGTATCTCAATCTGAGAAGGTCGGCACGAACTTCGTATTAGTACCTCAGTGAACGCCGTCGAGACCCAAAGCTCTCGATCGAAACCGATGAGGAGGTTCGTATGATTCGCTTAATGATGGCTGTTGCCTGCATAATGACATTTGCACAGGTCGCACAAGGCGCTGCAGTGATGTCAGTTTCTCAGCGAAATGCTCGTGAGCTTGCAGCCGATCGAAGCCAAGATCCAGATATGCCCGGCACAAAAGCGTGGTACAAAGATCAGGTGGATCGTAAAGCCACATGCAACACGGCTCGCCACCAAGGCGATCGCGATGCGAACT
>CAKQVW010000045.1 GCA_934277865.1 uncultured Pseudobdellovibrionaceae bacterium
GCTTGAGCGTATCGGATCGGATGTCGTGATTTCTTGGATTCAGACACTGACGGAAACCATCGAGTGGGATGAGTTTTTCCGCGATCGACTAAAGAAATCGCGACTGGTGTTTTTGCCCATTGTGAATCCGGTTGGAATTTTTGAAACCAAACGCTCCAATGGCAACGGCATCGATCTGATGCGAAATTCCCCGGTGCGAGCAGAAGGGGATCCGGCGTTTTTGCTGGGGGGGCATTCGATCAGCAATCGACTGCCTTGGTATTCGCCACCGGTTCGCTCGATCGAAGAGATGGAGATTGAATCACGCGTGCTGTGCCGAGTGGTCGAGCGCGAGATGTTTCAGTCGAAATGTGCGGTCACGATTGACGTGCATTCCGGGTTTGGCTCGGTCGATCGACTCTGGTTTCCCTGGGCGAAGTCCAAGGCTCCGCCGCCGCATTTGGAGGAGATCACGGCTTTGAAGCAGCTCTTTGATCGCAGTCACCCGCATCATTTTTATCAGATCGAACCGCAGTCGAAGAGCTACACAACTCACGGCGATCTCTGGGACTGGTTGTATGAACGGCACTTGAAGGTTGCCGAAACAACGGGCGGTTTCTACATGCCTTACACCTTGGAACTCGGCAGCTGGATCTGGTTGAAAAAGAACCCACGCCAGCTGTTTTCCTCGTTGGGTGCGTTTAACCCAATTCAGCCGCATCGGATGAAACGTATTTTGCGGCGCCACCTGACTTTGTTTGATTTTCTGCATCGGGCGGTGATCTCGTCGGAGACCTGGTTGAAGGCAGATGAAGCAACGCGCGCGCGACTTCGTCGACGTGCCATGGATTTGTGGTATAGCGAAGCCTCATGAGTGACATTCATCAAATATTTCTCTTACGTGGTTTAGCCAGAGAGTCCCGGCACTGGGGGACTTTTCTTTCCGATCTCAAGGTCGCATACTCGAAGCTTGGAAAAGAGCTACGGGTAGAGACGATCGATTTACCGGGCTGTGGGCGTCATTCCGAAATGTGGGCGCCGCCAAGTATTGACGCCACCGCCGATTTTGCCCGCGAGAAAATGCGCGAGATTCTCGCCAAAGAAGCCGAATTGGGAATTCCGATGGCGACCCATCGGCGCTTGGTGGCGATCAGCCTTGGTGGAATGGTGGCGGCCAGCTGGGTGGCTAGGTATCCGCACGATTTTCACTCGTGTGTGATGATGAACTCGTCCTTTAAGGGACTTTCTCGAACCCAAGATCGTCTGCGCTGGGATTCGTGGTGGAGGATTCCGATGGTCGTGGGACCTCGGGAGACCGAAGAGCGAGAACGCCAGATTCTAAACTGGATTTCCAACCGCGCCGATCGCCGAGAAGAAGTGCTTGAAGAGTGGGTGCAAATTCAGCTCACACGGCCGGTGTCCAAAACCAATCTCATGTTGCAGCTGGCAGCGGCCTCGCGCTTTGAGGCGCCTAAGAGCCTGCCGATTCCTGTTTTGGTTTTAGCGAGCCGCCAAGACCGAATGGTCCATCCCGATTGTTCACAAGCAATTGCCGACCTTTACGGGGCAAAGATCGTCTATCACCCGACGGCGGGACATGACTTGCCGCTGGATGCCGGAGCCTGGGTTGCGACCATGATTGCCGAATGGTAAGCCTCATTAGAAGGGGGGCTTATGCTTGGTTTGAAAGCACGCATTCTGTTTGGGGTGTTAGCGGGTCTCGTCTCGGCAGGTCTCGTCTTTGGCACCGATGAAGCTCAAGCCGCAGCGCCGGGTCTGACATCCGACGGGCTGTTTGATGGAACAACGCTCTTGCCGAAATCGATAGAAGAGGTGGTGTCGCAAGTGGGACCGGGCGGTGTTCTGGTTTTGGGCGAACTGCACGGCAATCAAGAGCACCACGCTCGTCAACGCCTGGCGATCCAAGCGCTTGCCGCTCACGGGGGGTGCACGGTCAGCGTCGGTCTCGAGTTTCTTTCGTGGCCAAATCAAGACGCAGTGAATGAGTATTTTGAGGGTCGCCTTGCAGAAGTGGACTTCTTAAAGCAAGTCGGCTGGGGCTCAGACCCTTTTGATAACTACCGCGAACAGGCGCTGTTTCCGCAGTCGACGGGCGGTCGTCTTTTGGCGCTCAATGCACCAAGAAGTCTGACCGGCGCTATTTCTAAAAAAGGTTTGGACGGTCTCAGCCCAGAAGAACTCTCGCTGTTGCCTCCAGGGTTTCAGCTTGGGCGTGCCGACTATCGCGAGCGATTTGAGCTGGTAATGGGTGGGCATGCGCCGGCGTCGGTGTTTGAGCGTTACTTTACAGCACAGAGCACGTGGGACGATTCGATGGCGTGGATTGCAGCCGAGTTTTTGGCGAAAAACCCCAGCCACTGTCTGGCCATCATCGTTGGCGACTTCCACGCGCAGTTTGGAGGCGGGCTACCGGATCGTCTCTTGGCAAGAGGCCTCAAAAATGTCGTCACCATCAGCCAATTCGACGCCGACACACTGACGCCAGCCGAGGTTCAAGAGGAACTCGGGCCCCACCCGAAATATGGTCCCCGCGGCGACGCGGTCTGGGTTTCGGGAAAAATCTTCACAGAATAGCGGCGTGGGGAGGCCGTTTTGCGGCCAGCTTCTCTTTAGGGAGACAAGAATTGGCGGTTTGGCCCCCCATTTGTCGATGGATTGCCTCTCAAGTCCGGGTCGATTAGGTTCGGACGCGCCTGTACCTTGCACCTCAAGAGGGGGTCTATCGGCGGTTTAAAAAGCCACCGACATGACTTTGAGGCATAGGTCGTGGCTCGGGAGGGCCGATCGCGTGATCAAAATGCGGAATTCGACATTCAAAACTCTGTGTTCGTCGGTAGCGTCTTCGATGGCGGTTTCTGGGGCGACCGTGCTCGCGTTGTTGTTCGTGGTTGGCAGTTCGCCGTGGGCCGAGGCGCAGTCTCAGTCTCAGTCGCAGAGCAAAGCCAAGACCGTCAAAGTGCCAGTGAAAGCCCCGGTTAAAATCCCGGTTCGGGCACCTGTTCAGACGCCGATGTCAAATCGAGTGGCTCAGACCTCTAGCCTGCAGGCGCAAAACCGCCAGTCGATCGACGAACTCTCGTTTGAACTCAAATTTGAGAGCTACCTCAATCGCGAGAAACCACCCGCAGGCATTCCTGATTATCAGCAAATTGGCGCTCACTTTCGAACCGAGTCGGAAGGGCGATACTTCGAAGGCACGCTCGAGTTAGGTGGCAGTTTTGCGACGTCGGTCGAAAACTACTCCAACGTTTACGTTCCCGAAGCGTTTTTGGAACTCAAGACCGAGAACTTTGAAGAGGCTGAACTAAATGGTGATCTGCGTGCGCGAGTTTCCGTTGGTCGTCGACTGGAAACCTGGAGCACGCTCGATCGGCATTGGGATCTTGGACTTTGGGAGCCACTGAATCGCTTCGATACGCTCCGTCCGATTGATCAAGGTCTCACTGGCGCATTTGTCGAAGGTGGCACGGGCGACTTTAAGTTTGTGGCCTTTGTTTCGGGTGTTTATGTTCCCGAACAGAGTGCCAGTTTCTCCCTTCAAAACGGCAAGCTTAAATCAGCAAGCCCTTGGTTCACAGAGCCAACGGACCGTTTGATTCTGTTCTCGGAAACGACTCAGGTGCAATACGACATTTTGACGCCATCGACGGGATCGGTGATCAGTCAGACGTCGGGTGGTGTCTTGCTCCGGTATGGGAACTTCACCGATGGATTCTACTCGCAAGTGAGCTACTCGTTTAAACCACGTAACCAGCTTGCGACGCCGTTTGAGGGCTCACTTAATCTGACCGATACTTCGAGTTTCGCGTTTGTTCAGATTCATCCGAAAGTCACCTATCATCAGCTAGCCGGCGGCGAGTTTGGCTACAACTCGGTCTCCAGCGATGGTGAGCGAGCATTTGGCATCGGTGTCTCGGCCCTGGCGGATCTTCCGATCAATGAATTCCCGGGTGCGAACCTGACCTATCAGGAACTTGATCCCATGACGTTCATCAGTCCGAAAGTGATGGTGGGGTTTGAGGCACTGAACGCGGACTTCGAGTTGACGCTCTCGTATTTGCAGGCCAGCGGCGGTGGATTCACAATGAAGGGTCCGTTTGCCAGCGATAAGGCGATCTTCGGGGCACGGGTTCCGTTTCGCGAAGCATTGGCTCTGGACGGTCGCATGGTCGTCGGCAAAGGCCGTCGTTCGACAATGACTTTGGGTGGGCGTTGGCTAGAGGAGCTTTCGGAAAACGGCTCGATGCTCCAGGCGGACGCCAGCCTCGACTTCTCGATGAACGGATCGACGCAAGACTGGCGTGTATCCGTGATGGGCGATGTTTTAGGAAGTCGTCTTCCGCCAAATGAGAACCAGGGCTATGTCTCGCGTTACCGCGGTCACGACCGTTGGATGTCTCAGCTTCGCTTCGTATTTTGATTTCAAACTTCACCGGGCGAAGTTTTAAAAAAATTAAAAAGTTTGCCGAAACCTGAAGCGGGGCCTTCTGCTCCGTATAATTCCTCTTGTAGCATTGCCTTCCAAGGAAAGAGGTGGTGGAAACCACCCGCGAGGGCGTGAGTGACGGATAGTAGGGTTCCGTTTCCAAATCAATCCGTAGATGAATGGGATAGAGAGAGTTGGGTAGCACCACATCTCGATGCTGTGCTTTTACGCGCCCGCCGCGGTTCTGGAAAACGTTTTCGCTCGCGACTCGTCGAACTTTCTGCTCGCCTCGTTTTAGCCTCTCGCGGGGAGATCCGTTCGCTGGCGAAGTCCGCCAGTCTTTCTGACAATCTTGCGGATCATCCGGTGGCAAGCCGAGTGTCCGAAGCCGGTCGCGCAATTGAAGATATCCACTTTGGAAGTCTTGTTGTGGACGACATCCAAGATGGAAGTTTGGTGCGTCGGGGGGAACCGGCGTTGCATCGTCAAGTCGGCGTGCCGCTAGCTTTGAATGCGGGCAATTGGTTGTACTTTTCGGCGCTCAAGAGCCTCATGCGAATTCCATGGAGCGCTGTTTGCGAATGTGAAGCCGTCGACTTGGCGATCGATGCGATGTTGTTGGCGCACGAAGGGCAGGCGGTTGATCTTGGTGTCGACATCACGAAAGTCGAAGATGCGGCGATCGCGGAAGCGGTCCGAGCATCCGCCGAGCGCAAAACGGGCGCTTTGGTGTCGGCCGCTTTTGGCCTTGGTTTTTTAGCCGCCCATGCGGACGGGGAATTCGATCGCGAGCTTTATCGCGAGTTTCAAGTTTTTGGAAAAGACTGGGGCGTCAGCCTGCAAATGTTCGACGATCTCGGTGCGATGAGGCAGAGTCTTCTTGGTTTGGCTCCGCCAGAGAAACTGTTCGAGGACTTGCGGAACCGTCGGCCTTGTTTCTTCTGGACGGTACTCGCACGTGTTCTGCCGAGGTCCAAGTACCCAGACGAGCGTGCGAGCATCGATGGCTTTCTGGCGGACCTTTTGGCGAAGTCACAAGCGGCCTCACAGCCGACTTCTGATGCGGCGGCGGAGGGAAGTTGGAACTTCGAGGAGATTCGCGAATGGCCGTCATTTGTGGCTTTCTGTGAGGTACTTCGTCAGCACCGAATCATCGAAAGCGGCATGCAGATCGCGACTGAACGGACGCAGGCGGCGATCGATCGGCTGGCCAAACACTTTGTGGTCGCTGAGTCCTCATATAACGAATTGAACACAGAACTGCAGAACATCGGAAAAATCAGTGAAGATCTCTCGCAGGCGTATTTAGGGGGAGTCCCATGAATCAGAATCCTAAGACAAATTCGAATGCGAATAAAAAAGCACGTGTCGCCGTCATTGGCAGCGGCTTTGGTGGCTTGAGTGCTGCGATTCGTTTGCAGGCTCAAGGTTTTGAAGTGCGAGTCTTTGAAAAACGAGACCTCCCTGGTGGGCGCGCTTATGTCTATAAGGAAAAAGGATTTACCTTTGATGCCGGTCCAACGGTGATCACGGCGCCCGAGTGCCTGGAAGAGCTCTTTGAACTCGGTGGTCGAAAACTCTCGGACTATGTCGAGCTCCTGCCGGTGTCTCCGTTTTATCGCCTGCTATGGGATGACGGATACAAGTTTGACTATTCCAACGAGGACGAATCGCTATTTGGGCAGATTCGAGCGAAATCGCCAGAGGACGAAGCCGGCTATCGTCGGTTTCTTGAATACTCGAAAGAAGTCTTTGATGAAGGCTACACGAAGCTAGTTGCGACGCCGTTTTTGAATATCTGGAGCATGGTGAAGGTGGCCCCGCAGTTGGTCCGCTTGGGCGCGTACAAAAGTGTCTACAAGACTGTGTCCCAATTCATCAAAGACCGGCACCTTCGTGAAGCGTTTAGCTTTCACTCGCTCTTAGTTGGCGGCAATCCGTTTTCGACTTCGTCGATTTACACCTTGATCCATTTTCTCGAGAGAAACTGGGGCGTGTTTTTCCCACGAGGGGGAACCGGGGCGCTGGTGCAAGCACTGGTTCGCTACTTTGAAGATCTCGGCGGCAAGGTCGTGCTCAATGCTGAGGTGGATGAGATCGTGACGGTCGACCAGGCGGTGCAGGGGTTGCGACTGAAAAATGGCGAAGTCTGGGAATGTGATGCCGTGGTTTCCAATGGCGACATTATGCACACCTACAAAGACTTGCTTCGCAAAGAAGAGAAAGCTCGTGGTCGTGAACGTGCGCTTGAGAAAGCTACGTTTTCGATGTCGCTTTTCCTGATTTATTTCGGCACCAACAAGAAGTACCCAAACTTGGCTCACCACAACGTGTTGTTTGGGCCTCGCTATGAAGGTCTGTTGAAAGATATCTTCGAAAAAGGCGATACGCTGCCGAAGGACTTCTCGCTGTATCTGCACGTGCCCAGTCTGACGGACCCGACCTTGGCGCCCGAAGGACACGAGTGTTTTTACGTCTTGGCCCCAGTTGCGCACTTGGGGAAACTCAAGATCGACTGGAAAACCGAAGGCCCAAAATACGCGGACCGCATCTTGTCGTACATGGAAGAGAAGTACATGCCGGGGCTTCGTGAAAGTCTCGTGCACACGCGCATCTTCACTCCGGACGATTTCAAAACCGAACTCAATTCGCACCTGGGAGCCGCGTTCTCTCTGGAGCCGCGCCTTACGCAGAGTGCGTACTTCCGTCAGCACAACCGCGATCCTCACATCAAGGGTTTGTATTTTGTTGGCGCCGGAACACATCCGGGAGCCGGTGTGCCTGGAGTCGTGAATTCAGCAAAAGCCACACACTCGCTGGTGGTAGAAGATCTTGGCCACCGAGCGGGGAATGCAGTGAAACTTGCTCCGATGCCCAAGGCGACAGTCGACGGAGCAGGGGAGTATTCGAACATGGCTACGAAGAGCGCGCCTTCGCAGGAAACCCATGTCTGATACAACTCGCCTGGCAAAAGACGACATTCAGAAGGGCTCGAAGAGCTTTTCGTTTGCCAGTCTTGTGTTTTCAAAACGAGAGCGCGAGGCCTCCTGGCGTCTGTACGCCTGGTGCAGGCGCTCGGACGACGCAATTGACGAAGCTCCAAATCGTGACGAGGCCATTGCTCGACTGGATGAGCTCCGGTCGAAAACACGAGCCGCGTTTCGTGGTGAGGATCTCCAGGCTCACCCTTGGACGGGACTCAAAGAGATCGCACTTCGCTACCGATTGCCAGAAGTGGCCGCGATGGATCTGCTCCGTGGATTTGAAATGGATCTTGGCCGCGAACCAGCCGAGGCCGCTCGCCACGGTGGCATCGCCGTGCAAATGCGGACGTGGGAAGAACTCGCGGACTACTGTTACTGCGTGGCGGGGACGGTCGGCCTATTGATGTGTCCAATAATGGGGGTCAGCGTGGGCTCGAAGCAGCCCGCAGCCGCCAAGTGTGCGATCGCCATGGGATCGGCCATGCAGCTCACCAATATCGCGCGTGACGTAAAAGAGGATTTTCTACGAGGCCGTGTATATCTTCCGGAAGACTGGTTGGCGGCTCGGGGCGTGAAACCTCAAGAGCTTCTGTTGGAGAAAAACCGACGAGCCGTGTTTGAAGTCGTTCAGCAGATGTTGGACCGCGCCGAAGACATGTACGCGCTCGGAGAAGTGGGCTTACGGTTTTTACCTTGGCGTGCAGCTTGGGCAGTGATGGTCGCAGGCACTGTCTATCGTGAAATCGGTCGACGCGTGTTAGCGCGTGGTCCCGAAGCGGAGTTCGAACGCGTCGTCGTGAGTCGTTGGAAAAAAGTGGGATTGTTCTTCAAGGCGTCAGTTCAGCTTTTGAAGTGGCGCGTGATTGGTTATGGACCAAGCCGCATGGGCCTGGTGAAAGGATCTTCGGATGGCTACACAGACAGCACCGACATCAACATCGTTCCTTCGTGAAACATGGATTTACGCGTCTCGCGTGAAACAGTTCTCCAACGTCGACTGGCTGGTGTATGTCGCGTGGGTGGGCCTGATGTACGGGCTATTTGTCGCCGTTTCAGGTTTTTTGTACCTGGGGTATTCCAAAGGTGTGGTGTACCCGGCGTATGTTTGGAACATCCCGATTGGGGTCTTCATTTTCTCCACGGCGATCGCGTTTGATACGATCGGGCATCGCACGGTCTACAAAGAATTTTTGCAGAAGGCGGAAGCGCTGGTTCATCACATCACGATCTTTGCCGGGATCACGAGCATCCTGGTGCTCTGTGTGGCCTATCACTTTCCGGTATTTTTGAGGATCCCAGCGTTGGTGTTGGTGGCACTCTCGATTTTCTACTCGATTGTGGATGAGGGATTGCACTGGCATCGCTACATGACCCAGAACTCGGACCGCGTTGAGATGTGGAGTCACTTCTTTATTTTCCTCGGTCACATCATCATGGTTCTGGCTTGGTGGCAGTGGTACGCGGAAGGGTATCTTGGTGTGAAAGAGACCGTTGAGGCGAATCCGATTCTGCAAATTCTAAGCTTCTAGCTTTCTAGCGGAAGTTGCGGTCTTGTTCGCGGCGGATCATGACGATCAAGACCGTCATTAATATGGCCGACGTGATGGCAAGTCCCATCACGTCCCGCCTTTGAATCTCCCCACCCAGCAAAGTCGCCCATAGCAGCTCGCCATAGTGGCGGCTTGGCAAATATTCCGAGATGTCTTGCACGACCTGGGGCAAGATGTTCGGTGGCATCCAAAGCCCACCCGCAAAGGACAGTGGCAGGTAGGTGAGATTCAGCACGGGTGTTGCGCTTCTTGCGGAGACCAAAAGTCCAAGCGTCAGTCCCAGGCACGCAAATGGCACCGCGCCCATCGCTAGGGTAGCGGCAAAGAGTCCCCAGTCGTACGGGGCGAAGTCGAGCTTTCCAAATAGTTTTGCAGTCGCCAGCACACCGGCGACACCAAGTGTGGCAAACACGATTCCCGATAGAATTCTTGCGACCAAAGCGGTGCCACGTGGAGCAGGTAGCACCCGTAGGTACGAGTACCAAGAGGTCTCGCGGTCATTAGCAAGTCCGATCCCGAATTGGAAAAGCACGACACTGAGAACGGCAAACGCACTAAACGATGCCGTCAATTGCGCGAGTCCGCGCGCGTCGGGAGCGTTTGGAATTCCGAAAAACCAGAAAAAGAGCGAGGGAAAAACAAACGTCGAAACCAGATACATGGGCTGCCTGAGGTTTTCCAGTGTCAGATAGAATGTGTGAAGTGAGATCAGTCGAATCATCGGTCCCAGCCCTCGCGATGAAACTCGAGAGCCTCTTCCAGCCCCAATCGTCGCACTTCCAGATTTCGGAACTCCACATTGGTTTCAATCAGCCGACGAATTTCAAGATCGCTCTCTCGCACGGAGATCTCGGTGAGGGCGCCATCGACCTCATAACGAAGGCGCTTGAAGTCGATCGGTGCAAGGATCTCGGCCATCGAACCGTCCAGTCGCAATCGCCCTTTGTGTAAAAGTAGAACACGATCGCCGATGTGACCGGCCTCTTGCAGGTCGTGAGTGGCCATCAGCACGGCACCGCCGGCCGCCTTGAACGCGCGAATCTCGTTCCAGAGCAGCCTTCGAGATTCGACATCGAGCCCGGTCGTAGGCTCATCCAACACCAGGAGCTCGGGATGTCCCAATAGCGCGCAAGCGAGGCCCACACGTCGCCTTTCGCCACCACTGAGCCCGCCAAGTTTGTTGTTCCAAATTTTTTCTAGTTCAAATCGGCTGCGCAGGTCTGGCAAGGGGACTGGGTTTGGAAAGTGAGATGAGACCAGATGCAAGACCTCTTTGGCGCTGAGGTGAGCCGGGTAGGAGAGATCTTGCGAGGTGTAACCGACACGTCGTCTGGTGGCAGGGTTTCGTGGCGAGTCGCCAAACAGCGTGACCGCGCCGGAACTGGGTTCGCGCAGTCCAAGAAGAAGTTTGAAAGCGGTGCTCTTGCCGGCTCCATTTGGACCCAAAAAAACAGTGATCTCGTTTTTTCGAAGCTCAAAACTGAGCGGCCCGATCTCAGGCTGTCCACCTGCCTGCTTTCGGTAGGACTTTGTCACATCCTGAAAACGTGCAAGCGCGGTCGGCGATTCCGCTAGGGGTTTTGACATAAGCGACCTTCAATTTCTTTTTCAAAGCGCACATCTTCGGTGTCAAAAACGCGGTCCCAAAGCGGAAAAAACAGCGCGTAGTTGGTCTTAAAATATCGATGGTGCTGAGCGTGGTGAGTGCCGGTGATGAAGTATCGAGCCAGCCACAGTCCAAAACGGTTTCGCGGCAAGATCTCAAAACCCAGGTGATTGACGATCGCGGAGAGGGTCATAAACGTGAGGTAGGTGAGAATCACAGTCGGGTGCACAGGTACGATCATCACCAAAATCGGCACGATCGCGGCTTGCACGAGACCCTCAAGCGGGTGAAACGAGAACGAGGCCCAGGGCGAGGGTGTGATGCTCTGATGGTGGGTGGCATGCATCAGCCGATACAGCGATGGTTGATGCATCAACCGATGCGTGACGTAGAAATAAAAATCATGAATCAGCGCCATCAGCACAAAACTGATCGGCATGTACCAAAGCGGGTACTCGTCAAACCGGAGATAAATTTTTGTCCACCCCAGCTGCCAAATCAGACCCAAGACAAGGCCGCCGACGCCGAAGATCAACGAGGTGATGACGGACCAGCGGATTTCAAAGGCCTGCATTTTTCGAGTGGGCAGCTTTTCGTAAATCTGTCGCTGTGACCATGAAGCGGGCGAGAGCTTGTAAAAGACCCACCAAAAAGGGGCCACCACCAAGAAGTACCGAAACGCCACGATCAGACTGACGACGGCTGAGGCCAGCACGAAGTTTGAGACTTCGGACAAGTCGAACGGAATGTACGAGTCGAATCTTTCGAAATGCCCCAAACCCGCTCCAGTACGTGCCATGCCCCTGCCAATATCTCTTAAACCTGAGCGTCACTTATCAAAGCCGCTCGACGCAAGCTACGATGCGGATGATAATAAGGGAACTTGGGGAAAATGACGTGCAGCCAAACGACATGCAGCCAAACGAAGTTCGATCAATAAACACCCGGCCAGGCGTGGATATTCTGGGGGGTGGGCTCGCCGGCTCGCTGGCGCTTTGCGCCTTGAAATGGAAATGGCCGGATCTTGAGGTTCGGGTGTGGGAGAAAGCCCCGGCAGAGTTCAAAAAAGCCCACACGTGGTGCTTTCACGACAGCGATGTCGACCCGGGCTCTTGGAGCTGGCTAAAACCACTCGTCTCGGAAAGCTGGGAGGAGTACGCGGTCCGATTCCCACGGCGAAAGCGAACACTTGGCAGTCGCTATCACGCCATCCGTTCGGAAGACTTTCATCGTAAAGTTCGAAGTCTTTATCCGGATGCGTTTCTAACACTGGGTTCCGTCGAAGACGCTCCGTCAAAGGCACCGTCAAAGGCACCGTCACTGGTGATTCGCGCCACGGGCTGGCCGGCCTCTGACCGGCTTAGCGATCCAAGAGAATTTGGATGGCAGAAGTTTGTTGGGCTGGATCTGAAGCTTTCCAAACCACACGGCTTACGGGGGCCGATTTTAAAAGATGCCACGGTCGATCAGATCGACGGCTACCGATTTGTGTATTCGCTCCCGTGGGACGAACGAACGCTACTGGTGGAAGACACCTATTATTCCAACACAAAAGACCTCGACATCGAAACCGTCAAAACGCGTATTTTGGAATATGCCAGACGTCAGGGTTGGGAAGTCGAGAGCGTGCTTCGCGAGGAGAGTGGGGCGCTGCCGCTTGAGATGTCGTCCAACATGACTTTAGATGCAGGCCACGAAGTTTCAATTGGTGCGGCTTCGGGCTTGGCGCATCCGGTGACGGGGTACACGACATCCTCGCTGTTTTATCAAGTCGAAGCGGGTCTTCGGGCCGACACGTTCTCCGTCGATTCGTTTCGCGAGCGTGTACTTCTGGCCAAGCAAGAGCAAGCCAGGCAGTTTCGCTATTTTCATCTTTTAAACCGCATGCTCTTTTTCGCGGCCGCGCCGGAAAGTCGGTACTGCGTGCTCGAGCGGTTTTACGGGTTGGAGTCGGGCCTGATCGCTCGCTTTTACGCAGGCCGCTTGCGTCTTGCTGACCGCGCGCGGATTTTGGTCGGGCGACCACCGGTGCCGTTGGGACCCGCCATTCGCGAATGGCGGCATTGGCAATTTCAAGACAGCTAGTATCTCAGTCAGTGTTTCTCAAGCGGCGCTTCTCAATTGAATGTCGAACAGATCTTGATCGTCGGATCGAGCTTCACGACCTCAATGTGTTTGGCGCTCTTGGTGAGATTGGCGCGCCACGCGACTGGTTTCACAAAACGCTCGGGCTGGCCAAAACGGTCGACACCCAAGACCAAGATTTCGCCGTCGGCCAATCGTCCTTGTCCGTCCAGCTTTTCGATCGGGTCTTGATCGATGACAAGCTTCACGCCGGTGTTGGTGAGCACGGCCCAAACAAGCCCACCACGCATCAGCTTTCGCACGTCGGGTGTGATCACCATCAGCACAGTCGTCGACAGGCATTGACGGCCGTCGTGGCTCTGCAGGCGTACCGCTTGAGAGTTGGGAGAAGCTGGTGTCGGCGTATTTGAAACTTCGCCTTCAGTTTCGTTCCATTGGCCGCCAGTTTGAAGCTTACGCTGCAACTCTTGGCGTGTGAGGCGAGGGTTGTGACTGATTTCAAAAGCGGCCAAAGCCGTCGCGACGGCCGAGGCTGTTGACGAGCCAAGAAAGCTTCCGCTGTCTTGTGTTTCCAGCAGCGAAGGAGTCTTCAGGTTTGGTTTTGCCAGCGCTCGGCTAAAACCACTGAGACGTGAATCGCTTGCGCCCACCGTTATCACCTCTGGAAGATCCGCCGGAGCAAGAAGAGTTTCGCCTTCGGTGCGGTTGAGCATCTCGAGGCCATCACCGACGGTGGTGATCCGGAGGAAGTCCTTTTTTGAAAACTCACCCGAACGCAGTTTGACGCGAAGGTAATAA
>CAKQVW010000046.1 GCA_934277865.1 uncultured Pseudobdellovibrionaceae bacterium
GTAAACTTGGCCGTTACTGTTTGGTCGAAGGGGCCGCCGCCGGTGCGTTTTTCAAAGTGGAGATCGCATTGAGACAGCCCGAGCGTGCAAGGCTTTTTCGGTCGCGGAAAATCTCGCGGCAAAATCGGTCTGCCGTGTTGGCGTTGGAGAAGGAAAGAAAACTGCCAGCGGCGAGGCAGCCAAGTACGTCTCGGTCTTCATAGCGCACTTGGTTGACGCCACAGCCGTCAAAGATCGTTGAGCTCTGGCCAAGACGTTTGTTCTCAAGAAGAACTGCACCGATGATGCAGGCGCCACGCTCGTGATCGTTTCCATTGTCCGACACAATGGTGTCGCAACGGGCTTTGATCGTGTCCAACGTCAGTGGAGATTCGTTCTCTGGATTGACGGCTCGCGCATTGAGGCACGAACGATAGGCCTGATGAAAGCGGAGATGGTCGAAGTATTTTTCGCACTGAAGGCGATGCTCAGCTGCCGCCGCGGCTGCTGCTGACGCGGAGGTTGAGGAGGTTTCCGCAGTTTTGCTGGCCTCGATCGAAGCCAGTGCTGCGCCTACCGAACACGGTCCAATGAAGCTTCGTTCGGGGGTAATCTGGCGACAGGTTTCGAAGCGATCGTATTTTGCCATGAAGGACTTTGCGTGCACACCGGTCAGGCAGGACTCGAGCAGGTAGGTATCGAGATCTGTTCGCACAGCGTAGACTTCCGAGCAGCTTTGCAGTTTCGAAAGAAACTGTTTTTCACCATTGGCGATTTCACTGGCGATCTTGGTTCCGATGAGACAGGCGAAGGTCTCTGTCGGTTCTTCGCCGTATTGCAGGCGGCATCCCGTTTCTGCCACGCGCGCGGGCCAGCCGGCATAGCGGTCAATCAGAACACCACCGACGTAACACGAGCGGCGGATTCCCGCTTGAATTGCGCCGGGGTAGTACTTGTCACAAGCCTTTCGGTGTTCGTCGGCCCACTTCGCTGTGTTTTTGATTGTTGCGGCGTCGGCTTTCGCGAGCGCACTGCCGGCGGCCGGTGGGGGTGTTGCGGCATCCGGTTGAGTTCCCGCGATCGTGCAGGAAGCGGAGAGAGTCAAAAGGCAGGAAGCTGCCAGCAAACGAATAGGGAGTGCGCGAGTCGAAAGAATCATAGAGGTATTCTGAATGACCTTCGACCGAAGTCAATTCTCAGAACGCCTCAGTCGGCGGGTTTTGAATGTCTTCGACCGGTGCGCCGTCGTTGGAGAAGGTCGGTGCGCTGGTGGGAAGAGCCGCGTCGCTTGCTGCCGAAACTTCAATCACTTCGGCGACAGCGGCTGCGGCCTCTTGCTGTGCAGGCTGGCGAGCTGCGCCAGCTTGCGCCCGAATAATCGCTTGAAAGACGGGCGACAAGTCGACTTGAGCAGGGGTCAGCAGTTCACTAGGCAATGTGCCCGATGTCGCAGGAGTTTCGATTGTGCGAATCTGACCGGCAACAGAGGTCGGTAGCCGTGGACTTTGCACTGCGAGTTCTGAACCATAGAGTTTCGTGTACCAGTAGTAGTTGCGAAGAATCGTCGAGACGTAGTCGCGCGTTTCACGAAACGGGATGAGATCGATGAAGAGCAGGCGATTTTCAGTTGGATATCGTCGTTTCCACTGATCCACGCGAGCGAAGCCGGCATTGTAAGCGGCGAGTGTCAGTTCGACGTCGCCGTTGTATTGTGCCAGGCGTTTGCGAAGGTACTTGGTGCCCAGCTCGATGTTGGTTTTTGGATCAAAGAGGCGACTTGTACGAACGGGTGCCAACATCCGCGCCGTGGCCGGCATCAGTTGCATGAGTCCGCGTGCGCCGACACGAGACTGCGCGCGCACATTAAATGCACTTTCCTGCCGGATGAGCGCCGTCACCAAGAGCGGATCGAGTTCTTCGCCAGACTGCGGTTGAACGATGTCGTAAAACCAAAGCGGGAAAAACAGTTTGAGAGTGGGACCAGACACCGTGCGCGGTGAGTCCTGAAATAACGAAGACAGCACGCGGAACTTCGACAGCGCTTGGTTGTTTTTGTGCATGATCGCCGCGACATAAAGTCGAACTTCTGGTTCCATTTGCTGGATTCGGCCGACGTTTCGGTCGACGAGATCGGCGGCGAGGTCCTTGTTCTCTTTCAGCGTAAGAGCTTCCACTGCCCGCAGAACCGGATTGAGATCGGGACGCACAAGCGATCGGAACGCGATTGGTGGCGCTTCGCCGCGTACGATCCAGTCGACCGACTTTTCGTGCTGCCCATTTGCTGCCAGATTGTGGAAGGTCATGGGGTATTCAAACAACAGAGATTCGCGGGCTTCGCGGCTGATAGTTTTTTTGCCGAGAATCTCGGAACAGTAGGCCTTCCAGTACTTCGCTCGCGAACGGAACTGCGAGGCCTCGAGATTGTTTTCAACTTGTGACATCAGTTCTGGCACACGATCGCAATCGTTTCTCCAGATGTCCAAAAGCGCGAGGCGATAGGCGGCTTTGCCGCCAGAAAAGTCGGTGCCGCAGCGAGCGCCGTACTTGTAGAGCTTTCGCGCCAGATCGACGTTTGTTTTTTCGGGGAAGTATTCTTCAAGCTTGTAGGCAAGCGCGGTTGCGGCTTTCCCGCCGACACAATCCGACTTTTTCGAAAGCTTTTCCGCCGTCGTGTAAATTTCGTTGTAGGAGGGGATCAGGCCGACGACGCCGACAACGGACTGGTAGGGGAGGCTCTGAACAGCGTCCCACTTTTGATCCATCAGCTGTTGAGCAAGATCGCGTCGTTCGGTTCGAGAGGGTGGGCGCGAGTCGGAGGAGGTTTGTGACTCCGACCGCTGCCGACGTTCGTGCTCCATCCAGCAAAGCGCTGCTGCGGTTCCCGCGGTTTGATCCTTGGTTGACGACATCTGCGCTGTCCAAGTGGAGGCCTCGCCAAAAAGTTTCGTGCAATCACGAGTAAATTTCGACGGCGCTTGTGAGGCGACTCGGCGTCCACGCCCAGAGGGTGCCTGACGGCGATGTTGAATATAGCTTTCAATAAATTCGAGCGTGCGGTCGCGCAGGTTTGCAGGTTCGACCTCGAGTCCGAGGCGGCCAAGTTCGGCGGTTTCCATGAGATCGCGAGGTATGGCGAGGCGAACATTTTCGCTGGAGGCAACAGTGCGTGGAATTGCGCGGCTTGCCTCCGTGTCAGCTGGAGGAAGCATGGAAATAAGGCCAATGGCCGACAACGCGAGAATGGAAGATCCAAATGTCCGCATTTCTCGATTCTGCATGTAATCTTGGATTCCGTCACCTGACCCTTGACCGGTTCTTTGGAGTCAGGCACATCGGCTAACAGCGTTGTTGCGCAAACGATCGGAGCAAATCGTGGCTTCTCCACAAATTCCAACCATCTGGCGACTTCGGCAAGGGCTGGAGAAAAAGTTCTTCCGCGGACACCCTTGGGTTTTTTCAAACGATCTAGACCAAAGTCCCAAGGGACATTCACCAGGCGCCTTTGTTGAGCTTCGGGATTCGCGCGACCAGTTTCTTGCCTTCGGCTATGGAAATCCGGCCACGCTGATCGCCTTTCGCGTTTTAAGTCGTATTCCGGTTTCGTCGGTCGCCGATTTTTTAAAGACGGTCTTTTCCCGAGCAGCGCACGCTCGCCACATGACGGGCGTCGACCGCTACAGCCACCGCCTGGTGTTTGGCGAAGCGGACGGCCTGCCAGGAATCATTGTTGATCGCTACCTGACGACCAAGCCAATTCACGCCCAAGTTTTTGTTGTCCAAAGTTCGACGGCAGGGGGTGATCAGCTTTTGCCGGAGATCAAGCAGGCACTTTTGCAGTTTCCCAACAGAGCTTGTGCGTTTTCTGGACGGGGTGAAGAGCTGCCAACGGTGATCGTGCTTGCGCAAGACTCGTCCTCGCGAGCGATGGAGGGCTTATCCAAACTTGAGCGAGAGTGTGTGTTGCCAGCTGGGATCTTGCCCGAACAGTTTGATGGGCGCCGTGCGACAATTGCCGTTCAGATTGGTGAAAGCGTCGCTCGAGAAGCTTATGTCGAATACGACGTCGACTTCATCGACGGGCAAAAGACAGGTTTTTTTCTTGATCAGCGGCTAAACGTGAGGTTGTCGTGGCCGATGATTTCACGCCTGGCCAAGCGCTGCGCGGAAGAAGGCCGGCCACTTAAAGTGTTGGATCTTTTTTGCTATGTCGGGCAGTGGTCGGTTCAAATTGCGCACGCCGCAAAGTCGGCTGGGGCAAAAGCGGAAATTACGATTGCCGATGCGAGCGCGTCAGCTCTTGAACTTGCCGCGGCAAATGTCGACCGCGTCGGGACGGGGCAAGTGGTTGTGAAAAAATCCGACATTTTAAGCGAGATTTCGCAATACCCAGTTGGTGCCTATGACGTTGTCATTTGCGATCCACCGGCGTTCATAAAAAAGAAAAAAGACCATCCTACTGGGCGTGCAGCGTATTTGAAACTCAATCGTGAAGCGCTCAAACGTGTGAAGGCGGACGGACTCCTTGTCTCGTGTTCCTGTTCGGGACTTTTTTTGGATGCGGAATTTGACGAGATGCTTTCTGACGCCAAACGTCTGAGCGGGCGCGAAATTCTATGGGTGGCACGCGGTGGCCATGGCGAAGATCACCCCTCGCGTTCGGAATTCCCACAGGGACGCTATTTGAAAGGTGCGGTGGGGATCGTCACTTAAGGGGCAGGATCCGCTTGCGATTCTTGCCCATCGGGCGCATTCTTGCGCCATGGCGATCAAATCCAAATCCAGCAAGCGTTCTTCTCGTAACTCGTCCAACAAACCTTCGGCCAATTCGGCGAAGCGGAGTTCTTCTCGGTCAAGCTCTGACCGAGCGGACGTTCTCTTTGGGTTTGATACTCGTCCATGGACAGGTTCGATCAAGACTGTGCCTGTGCGCCAAGCGCGGTCCGGGCATCGCGGGACTGTTGTCGTGGTTTCCGAACCGCAGGCGAAACGTGCGTTTTCGGTTTTGAAACCCCAGCTCGGATCGCCGCTTGCGAAGTGGCAAGAGGAACAATTGAAGGCGTGGCTCGAAGGCAAACGTGCAGAAGAGGTTTTCACGCTGACGCTTCGTGATGGGCCAGTTTGGCTTTTGAAAGTGACCGAGACGGCTGAATCACTGAAAGAAAGTGGCGGCATTAAGGCCGGCCAAGACCCGCTGGCGAAATCTTTGTTTGCGAAAGTGCGCGATGCGGCCGGCGCGGTCTACCTAGGCGCGAAGTCCTTGAAGTTAGAAAAGCTGGTCTTGGATTTCACTCATGCAACTCGCGAAGAGCTGCAAGCGTTTTTGGTCGGTCTTGAAATCGCAGGCTATGCATTTGCGGAAGTTCGTGGCTACCGCAGCTTGAACTGGAAGCCGCAGGTCGTGCTGTTGGCGCCTTCGGCGCTAGAGGATGCGAAGGAAATTAAGACTCTTCAGGTCGAAGCCGGAAGACTGGGTGTGGCGGTCAATCTTGCTCGTCATCTGACCAACCTTCCAGGTGGCACGCTGACGCCGACGGTGTACGCCGAACTGGCGCGTAAGCTGGTGTCCGACCTCCCAGGTGTTCGTGTCGATATCTGGGAAGAGCGTCGTTTAAAATCGGAGAACATGAATTTGCTGCTGGCTGTTGGCGGTGGTGCGGCTTCGCCCCCGCGCCTGGTGCACATTTCGTATCGACCGAAAGAGCGCGGAGCAGAAAAGAAGCCGGTTGCCCTTGTTGGCAAGGGTGTCACATTTGATTCCGGTGGCTTGGATCTCAAGCCGAGCTCGGGCATGCGTCTCATGAAAAAAGACATGGGCGGATCGGCTGCGGTGCTGGCGCTTACTTGGTGGGCCGCAGAATCGGGAATCCCGCTTGCGGTTGATAGTTATCTGGCACTGGCGGAAAACGCCGTCTCTTCGAATTCCTTCCGCCCCGGTGACATCATCAAGGCAAAGAATGGTCTTGCAATCGAAATTGACAACACCGATGCGGAAGGTCGGTTGGTGTTGGCTGATGCGATGAGTGTCGCCGTGAACCAGAAGGGCGAAGATGCACCTGGTTGCCTGATTGACGTTGCGACTCTTACCGGAGCGATCAAGGTCGGACTCGGTGCAGAGATCGCCGGGCTTTTCACGAACTCCGACGATCTTGCGCGTGAGATTTACGACGCCGGACTGAAGCGTGGTGATCTCTCGTGGAGGATGCCTCTGTTTCAGCCGTACCGAAGAAGTCTGAACTCGTCGTTTGCGGACTATGTGAATTCCGCCAGCGGAGGATTCGGTGGTGCGATCACAGCCGCCCTTTTCTTGGAATTCTTCGTCAAGAACGAAGACAAGGTGACGGTACCGTGGGCGCATCTCGATATCTACGCTTGGCGAGATGGCGCATCGGGTGCATGGACGGAAGGTGGCGGCAGCGGACAGGGCGTTTTGGCATTGACCGAAGTGCTTGGCCGTCTTGTGCAAGGTAAGTGGGCCGAAGGCTAGCGCAGGAAAGGGGATCGGGCTTGAGCGGATTTCGCGTTCCTCGTTCGGAATTGGTGCTGTCGTTTGCTCGGAGTTCTGGAGCGGGCGGACAGAACGTGAACAAAGTGAACTCGAAAGCGGAGATCCGTTGGGACATCGCTTCGTCAAGCTCGGTTCCACAAGACGTACTGGGACGATTCCTGTCTCGTTACAAAAACCGCCTCGATGCCGATGGCTGGGTCATGGTGACAAGTGAAAAGCATCGTGATCGCGAACGAAACATCGAGGACGCCGTTGCGAAACTGGAAGAGTGGGTGCAGTCGGTTTGGGAAAAACCGAAACCCCGAATCAAGACAAAACCCACAAAAGGTTCCAAGCGGCGACGTGTGAATGAGAAGCGTCGTGAGGGCGATAAGAAGCGCACACGCACGGAAAAGATTCGACACGAGGATTGGGATTAGACAGCGCATCGTCTCAGCTTGAGACAGATCGAAAAAATGCCGCCCGCGAAGCTCGTTTTCCTAGGTAATTCCAACTAAACTGACGATTGATTGTAGGGTGGGGAATTCCAAATGTATTTAAAACGGTCTTGGCTGATTTCTGGTACGGCGGTCGCGGGCCTCGTCTTTGCCTTCAATAACTGCGATGGCTTCTCGGCGTTGAAGCTGAATCCCGAGACTGGCGCTTCGCAATCGTTGACCGATGTGCAAGTGGATTCTCAGACAAGCGCTGAGTTCTGGGACCAAGCTCGAGATCGTGGTGTCCGCACGATGTCCAGCGGCATCGCACTTGAGCCCGGGGCTGACACGTGTGAAATCGTTGGCGACTTTCCAATACGCACACACTTTCGAAATGGCGTCGGCCCTTCGCCGGGCGGTGTGGATGTACCAGAGCTCTTCAATAAAAATATCGAGCAAGAGGTTGCGCGTGGGCAGGCCCTGGTCCGAGTTTACTCAAACGGCTACACGCCTCGTCACGCGAACTATCTCGAGGACAATTATGACTCGCAAGTGTTTTCCGACGACACGATCAAGTCGGCTCTTCGCCACCTGTGTGCCGCCGGAGCGATGCGGGTTCGGTTCCGACAAACCAATGCGCCGATCACGTCGACCGCTGATATTCAGAATCTGATCGTGCCCGGCGAACGTTCGTTCCAAGTGCTTCACGGTCTGATATTCCGTCGCAATCTTTTTACTGTCATCGTGCCGCCGATGTGGAACTCTTCGGTTTCGCTTTCGACGCTCATCCACAATGGCTATTCGCTAAATCACCAGGTCGCAACGGCGACGGGCATGTACACGGCGCTTCGACAAGCTTACGCGGCGGACTCTCGCGGTGCGATTGGCGTGTTATGGAATGGTGGAGGAGCGACCGCTTCCTACACGGTATCAAATGATGCTTACCGCGACTTCAATGACTTTGCTCGGCTTTTGACGGCCGGGGTTGGCGTCGATGCCAACAAAGTCGTCGCATTCGGAGGATCTCGAGGTGGGCACGGTGCACTCAGTATTGCTTCGCATCCGGCCGTGAGCGCAGTGCGGGTGGCATTCGTTTTTGCAACGGCGCCTCCTTCGGACTGGGAACTGCAGACCAGCTTAAGCTCGACAACACTTCCTGCGATGTTGCCGGCGGTGGAGGGTATTACCGGGTACGTTGGTGGTTGGCGCTCGTCTTTTCGGTCACCGGAGCTCGGTGCAGGAACGCAAGACGCCTTTTTACTTTCGCAGACAGGAACAAGCAATCGCACGCAGATTGCGGCGAATCACAACCTGCTTGCCCCGACTCGGATCACCAAGTTACGCAACAACTCGACGTCGATTCTTCTTGGGATCACCAGTCATGACTTCATTGTTCCCACAATTGGGCAATGGAAACTTGCAAAGGCCTATCGCGATGCGGGACTCGATGTGGAAGTCGAGCGTCACTTTTTCTGCGGCCACGGTAGTTGCAGCTATAGGCCTCCCGACTTAGCGCGAGTTCTGGCGCGACTGAATTCCACGATTCAACCGCGTTCGGAGAGATTTGTCACACCAGGCTTAGTTCGTGATTTCATGGTGAACGCTGTCACTGGTGTCAGTGAACCTAGAAGTGCGGCATCATCTGCCGAACCTTTGACACTGGAATTTCCCCGGATCGTGCTTCCAGATGTTGCGGCTCCGGTATTAGGAACTGGGCGCCCTGGCTCTCGTGTGGCGGTCGTGCTCTTTAGCGATTTAGAAAAGCGCGACTTTGGTTTCGTTCTGCGATTCGACGCAGCCGGAACGGCCCGGTACGATTTTGCCACCGGATCGCTGCCACAAGGTGCGGTTCGTCTTATGGGTGTTTTTGAAATCGACGAGCGCGATGAACCACGTTCACGCGTGGTGACGCTGACAAACCTCAAGGACAATCCGCAGATTGCATTTGAACGTTATGATCTCGACACCAGGCCGTTGGGGCGCGAGATCCCAATGCGAGTGTTTAAGCTTTTTGCGGGGAACGACCTCGAGCAGGCCTATGTGAATCCGAGTGCAGGTGTTGGTTTCCTGATGAACTACGGTGTGATTGAAGTTGGTCGGGAGCCGATTTCTTCTCAAGATCTGATCACGGTTCGTCGCGCGCTGGGGCGTGAAGTGGCCACCCCGACACCAGCGCCTACACCTACTCCAGCGCCGTCTCCGACGGCGACACCTGCGCCGAGCGCCGATTGCTCGGCGAGTTCGAGTGAACTGGTGTTTGATTCGCCAGACCGTTCAAACACGTGCCGAGTGAGCTGGGTCGGAGCAAAGATTGGCGAGACAGTGAAATCCACGGCCTTCAGCACCAAGGGCGGATCTAACGGGTCGCTTGAGGGAACGTGTGTTGGTCGTGAGAATTGGAATTTTTCTTACTATTGTCCAAACAAAACAGGCGTCACCTGTGCGGGCGGACGGGCGGTGGTTCGTTCGATTCCGCGGGGTGTTCGCGAGTGCACGTTCCGCTGGGATCAAGCAAGCCAAGGCAGCCCAGGCAACATTGTTTCCAGCGCTGCCGAACAAAACGGAGGCTTGCTAGAGGGAGTTTGTGAAGCGACGGGTTGGACATTTGGTTACCAATGCGCGGATCCAGGGGTGAAGGTCTGCGGCGGAGGGGCGGCGACGATTCCGTCGAGCTCAGGCGGGAAGGCTTGCACCTTCAATTGGCCTCACACCGTCACTGGGCAAACCTACTCTGGGAAATCTGATGCCATCTTAGGATCCGCTAACGGAACGATTCGTGCGGACTGTGTCGACGAGGGTGGGGCTAGCGGAGTCTGGAAAAACGTGCAGGCAGTTTGTCCTTGAAACCACTAGGCAGCAGCGGCTGACTTTGGCTGCCACGTGCGATTCCACTTTTCGACAGTCACGTGGCCGTCATCAATATGAATGAACGGTGTGCCGATGAGCCAGCTACCGCTGTTGTAGTAACGACTGCCAGTTTCCAGAAGCACTTCGCCAGCGTGGTGAGTGTGTCCAAAAACGATGGAATCAAAACCGCGCACCGAGAGCTCCAGGGCCGCTTCGCGAAAAGCGGGGTGTTCACCGGGGATGTGGGTGAGTGGTGCCCCTTCCATCGCAGCGGCGAGACTCTTTAAGTCCTTCTTGCCCCAGAGGTAGCGTGACTTGAACTTTTCAAACGCGATCCAGACTTTGTAGAGGCTGGGGTTTAGCTGTAGCGCCAGGCCCGCGGCCCAAGTCAGAAACTCATAGAGTTCGGGGTTGTTCACAAACGAGGGATCGTAGAGATGGCCATGCTCCACGCGGATGCGTTTGCCGCCAGACTTCACGTTGAGAAACGGCGCCATTTTGAAGCCGCCCCAGTCATTTAAGAAATTTTCGAGAACAATGTCGTGATTGCCAATCACGTAGTAGAGGCTTCGTCCGCTCGAGGTGAAGCTCTTTAGCGCGTGAAAAACCTCCGGCACATCTTTCGCGATTCGCGTGAAGGAAACTTGCGCGATTTCGAAACCGTCGCCGTTGATGGCAATATCGTAACCGTTGGCAGCAGCCCAGTTGAGAAACTCCACCGTCGGCCGCTTGGCCTGAGAAAACGGATTCCCCAGATGGAGGTCCGAAATCACCAGCAGTTTTTCCGCGTGAATGTCCGTGATCACAGTTTGGATTCCGATGGTGGGCTAGTGGTGAAAGTCGTGTCGAACTCGGCGCCTTGCACGATTGATCGAACATTGTCGGGTGTTGCCGTGCCGCTGTTCAAAGCGGCAAGGAGGGCCTCGTTGGTGAGTCGAATCCGGCGAGAGAGCGACTGCATGATTTCGAACGCAAAAGTTGGATCACGTCGGATCTTCAACAGAAACCCGCCAGGTTGGATGGCCAACAGTTTCACATGGTCGCTGGCGCGCGCCGTGGCACTTCGCGGAAGCGATTCCAGAAGTGACATTTCGCCCAGAAATTCGCCGCGGCCGATTTGCGCGAGTTTGATTTCTGATTTGTTCGCGGTGCCGCCCACGGACTTCACGACCTCGACAGAGCCTTCGAGGACGACGAACATCTCGCGGCTGTCTTCGCCCTCGCGGAAGATCACTTCGCCGGGTTCAAATTTGCGGATCGAGTCGGAGCTGAACTTTTCGGTTTGAAGCTTGATGGCGCCCATGTGATCCGTTTCGGAGTCTTGTGGGTTTTGCTCGAGGCGGGTTTCGTGGTACCTCCTTGTTTTTTGATTTGCAGCGCGGCAAATAGGCCGACGTCTTGCGGTGCGGCAGTCGGTGCGCTGTCTTAGGTCTTGAGCCTGTTAAAAATCAGGAATGACAACTTTGGATGCTCTACGTTAGTCCTGGAGTGTCCCTTTTACAAAATTCCAATCAAGGAGACTAATCGTATGCGTTCGTTTCGTGAGCGTTGCGGGTGGGGGCTGTATGCCATCACTACCTTCACGCTGTCTGTTTTAAGTGGTTCGGTGGCGATGGCTTCGGAAGCCAATCTCGTCATGCCGAACTTGGCAATTCCATTCAACATCGCTGGCACCGAGGTTCTCGGAACGCACATTCTGTGGGCGGGCTTGCTTGTTGGCTTCTTGGGAATCGTATTCGGTATGATCGAGTACGGTCGCATCAAGGCGCTCAAAGCTCACCAGCTGATGCTCGACGTGTCGGGCCTCATCTATGAGACGTGCAAGACCTACTTGTTCCAACAAGGGAAGTTCCTTCTCCTTTTGGAAGTCTTCATCGGCGCATGTATCGTATATTACTTCGGCTTCCTTCAGCATTTCGCTGCGAGCAAAGTTGCCCTGATCCTCTTCTGGTCGGTACTTGGCATCTTGGGTTCGTTTGCGGTTGCTTGGTTCGGAATCCGTATCAACACATTTGCAAACTCGCGCACGGCATTTGCTTCTCTCGAAGGCAAAGCGTACTCGGTCATGGACATCCCACTTCGCGCAGGTATGGCGATCGGTGTTGTTCTGATCTGTGTTGAAATCCTCCTCATGCTTGCGATCCTGCTCTTCGTCGATGCGACGAGCGCGGGTGCATGTTTCATCGGTTTCGCAATCGGTGAATCTCTCGGCGCTTCGGCTCTTCGTATCTGCGGTGGTATCTTCACCAAGATCGCCGACATCGCTTCGGACTTGATGAAGATCGTCTTCAACATCAAAGAAGACGACGCTCGTAACCCAGGCGTTATCGCGGACTGTGTTGGCGACAACGCAGGTGACTCGGTTGGACCGACAGCGGACGGTTTCGAAACTTACGGTGTAACAGGCGTTGCCCTGATCACGTTCATCTTGCTCGCTATGGGCACGATGGTGAATCCAGACGGAACACACTCGGTTGTTCCAGAGCTTTCGAACATTCAGCCAACATTGATCGTTTGGATTTTCGCTATGCGTATCCTGATGGTCATCACGTCGGTTGTTTCTTACTGGATCAACGGCGCGCTTTCGCGTTCGTTGTTCGCAGATAAACAGAAGTTCAATTTCGAGATCCCTTTGACATCGCTTGTATGGATCACTTCGATCGTTTCGATCATCGTCACGTTCGTGGTTTCTTACATGATGCTTGGCGACCAGTATGGTTCGCTCTGGTGGAGACTTTCGACGATCATCTCTCTTGGAACTCTCGGCGCAGCTGTGATTCCAGAAGCGACTCGTATCTTCACATCGGCGCATAGCAAGCACGTTCAAGAGATCGTCGACTCAGGTCGTGAGGGCGGAGCTTCGCTCGTCGTTCTTTCGGGTCTCGTGGCTGGTAACTTCTCGGCCTTCTGGAAAGGTGGCATCATCGTCCTCCTGATGGTGGTTTCGGTTGTCGCGGCTAATAGCCCTGATCTGATCAACCTCATCCCAATGGCGCAGATCGAGAACTTCTCGGCGATCCACGCGGTCTTCGCGTTTGGTCTCTTGGCGTTCGGATTCTTGGGTATGGGACCTGTCACCATCGCGGTAGACTCGTACGGTCCGGTTACGGACAACGCCCAGTCGGTCTTCGAATTGTCTTTGATCGAGCAAAAAGCTGGCATCAAAGAAGAAATCAAAAAAGACTTCGGTTTCACGCCAGACTTCTCTCGTGGAAAAGAGCTCCTCGAAGAGAACGACTCGGCGGGTAACACGTTCAAGGCGACTGCCAAGCCGGTTCTTATC
>CAKQVW010000047.1 GCA_934277865.1 uncultured Pseudobdellovibrionaceae bacterium
ATCTACAGGAGTTTTCTCATGAAACATTTGATTCAAGTTAGTTTAGTAGCGGCAGCGGTGATTCTGGCTGGAAAATTCACGGTGCAGGCACACGAAGGTCACGACCACGATGCGCCAAAAGTCGTTGCGGCCCCCAAGGGTGGTTTGATCCAGCCGATTCAAGACGGATACGTCGAAGTCGTGGCGAAAGGAAAAGATCTAAAAGTCTACATCTACGACCAGGCCGTGAAGCTTCAGCCGACCGCGAGTCTGGCTGCGAAATTGACGATTGGTGCAAGAGCCATCTTGCCGCGAACCAAAGGGCCAATTGATCTGACATTGAAGACGATGCCCGAGTATTTTGAGACGACCTTTGATGCCAAATCTACCCATCGGTACACGCTGGTGATTTCTGTGGCACAGGCCGCGGAGAAGCAGTCGACGGCGTCGAAACCCAATGAACTAAAGTTTACCATCGAGCCGAGAAAGTGAGACTGCCATGAACAATACCCTTCAGCGGCTTTCGAGCATTTTCATGCTGATGGCATTCAGTCTGCTGCCTCATGGTGGCCACGCCAAAGCGGATGGGGCAGTCCTGGAAGTGAAGTTCGAAGATCTCAAATCACTTTTGGAAGAGCGCAATTCCCGTGTGCGGGCTGCTACACTTGAAAAGGAGGCAGCGGCATCGAGAACGGGCAGTCTTGGCCGGTCGTTTCTTCCCAAGGTCGAAGTTTACGGAGTTCAAGAGGTCTTTCAGATCGATCAGTCGCCATGGCAGACCGAGCCGGCGTTTGGCGCGGAATTGAAGTCGAATCTTTTTAATGGAGGTAAGGATCGGGTGGAGTCGGAAATTCGATCCATAGCTTCGGAGCGACGGACGATTCTGCGTGATCAGGTTGTGGCCGAGGAGCTCCAGGAAATTCGCCGGCAGTTCTGGGAGATTGTTGCTAGCAAAGAGAAAATGGATCTCTTCGAGGCGATGTTGAAACTGAACTCGCAAAACTTGAGTTCGGCTGAGAGGCGCATTCGAAGCGGGGTTGCGACGGAGTCGGACCGGGTCGAATTCGAGATGAAGGCCGTCGACCTCAAGCGTGACTTGGCGGAAGTGAGACTGCGGCAAGCAAACACATTGCGGCTGTTTGCAGTTGGGCTTGGGTTTGATGACCAAACGAAGCTTCGACTTCCCGAGAAGATGGAACACAGTCATGATTTTGAGGACTTGGTTAAGCACGATGTGAAAGACCACGAGTTCCTCTTTCATGACGATGTTCTCAAAGGAAAGATGTCGGAACTCGCAGCATCTAAGGCCCGTCGAGTTTGGCTTCCCAAGTTGGAGGCATTTGCCGGCTACCGACGTTTCAATGAACGAGAAGAGGAGTCGAGCCCCGGCAGTCCAGGTCGTCGGGAGGAAACGGTGCTGGGACTCCGATTGTCGATGCACACAGATGATTTGATTGAATCGAGGCGTGAGGCACAGGCTCTTCATAAAGAAGCGGCTGCGGACTTTGAGAGAGCGGCCTACAAGCGCCGCGAGATTGAGGCGCATGTGCACAATGAACTTTCGGAGCTGCGATTTCTGCATGACCAAGTTCACGATGCAGAAGCTAATATCGCGCGTGCCGAACGTTACTACAAACTGACGCAGTCGGAATATGCGCGCGGGGTGAAGAATTCGCCAGACGTGTTGGGAGCTTCGGAAAAGCTGTTTGAAAGTCGCCTGAAGCGAATTGAGATCATTCGGGAATTTCAGGTCGCAAAGGCCCACGTGCTTGCGAAGTTGGGTCGATGATCAAAAGGGCTGTGCAGGATTCGGGATTAATTTTGCACAGCCGCTCTCGGATGTCTTTGAGGCCGGATCTTGTTGGTGCCACAAGCCCACATTGATTTCCAGTTTGTCGCAAGGTGACGTCGGTCACAATCAGTCGGACGAGGTTCTTTGCCAGTGTTTCGCAAGACGCCCAATCGCCAATCTGAAGGCTTGGCATCTCCTTGGCGCGCGCGGGACGAAGAGTTGTCGTGTTGGCCGAAAACATGGAAAACCCAAGCGGCGACGGTGCTCCCAGTGCGTGCAAGGCTGGTAAACCCAACATCCCTGCAATGAGCAAAATCGCCAAACGGTTCTGTGGTGGACCTCGCAACGGAAAAAATTGGATCGAATGAGAGGCCCAATCGGGATTTTGAATATGTCGGGCAATGTGGCTGACGTGAATGGCGATGAAGATCGTTGCAAACGCAGCCGGCAACCAGAAAAACTCGAGCGCCGACTTGTCTCCGATTTTCCTTAAACTTTGAAATGCAAGTAAAACGGCGAACCAGGTCAGCGCGGAAGCAACAGGAATTTTTCCTAGCCGTCTCTGGAGGCTGGTCGCCAATTCTGGATCGATCAAACAAGCCGTGGCGGCGAAGGTCAGATAGGGAAGAGCCAATGTCGGATGCACATACATCAAACAAAGGATAAAGACCGTGGCTAAGTTGGCAAAGATATTTGGCCGATACAAGAGACCAATTCCAATGCAAAGTTCGACGGCAATTGAAAGCGCTGGCAAGATGTCACGAGAGACCGCTAGCGGGAGGGGTTTAAAGAAATACAAGTAGTAGGCGGCAAAACCCGCCTGTGACTGAAACTCAATCCCGGAGAGATAAAGTGAATTGATCTTTTGAAGTCCGGCGATCAGAAAAAAGCTGGATGTAAATAAAATTGCGAGAGACCGCACCGTTGAGTCTTTCATGTTAGGATTCAGAATCAGTGCCATGAAGAGACAATTGAGAATCACTTGTGGGACAAATGCGCCGGTCGAAGAGTAAAAGGCCAGCCACGAAATCGTCGTTGTGATGGCACCAAACAATAGCACGGCGGGCTTTAGCCCCAGATAGAAGAAACCGGCAAAGAGAACCGCCTTCAGTACCCAGAGGCCGCCAAGATCTCGGAATGTCGCGGCTTCCGCCAAAAGCGGGACAATCAGATTGTCGCTGCTTCCTGAGAATTGAATGCCGATCATGAGTGCGCCCGCTAGGCTCATCGCTGCGGCTACTTGTCTTGCGATCATGGTGTGTTCCGATGCGGTTGGGTTAGGTATCAATAGGTGTATCGAATCCGGCGAACTTTGGGGCGGCCGGCGGCGTCGACCTGAAACTCCACTTCTCCGCTCAATCCATTTTTGCCAAATCCCTTCTCAAAAAAACAGGCGTATTTTGATTCTTTGGATTTCGGTTCGCGCCGTCTGAATTTCAGAAGCTGCTGAAGTTCTTTCGGGCAGTCGCCAATTTGCGCGACCCGTTGATCAAGTAGCAAAAACTCGGTCGCTTTTTGTTCTTCGGCCTGCGTGGCATTTGGAACCATGGTTCGCTTCAGGCAGCGATCGTAGTTCTGCCGATGGTCGAGATCGGACTGGCAGTTCAAAAATGCAGCGAAAGCCGCGGCCAAGACAGCAGGGCTCATCGTGCGGTCTCCGATTGTTTGGGTGTTTCGATACCACCTTGCGCGGGGACCGGAACCGAGTTTTGAATGGGACCGGCCTTCAGGAGGTAGGGGACAAGATTCTTGGTCTGAGGGATTTCTGATTTTCCCGATCCAAACCAAAACGGCATCAAGTTGCCAACGCTGGTGAGGCTTGCTCCAATCTGCATCACATCGCGGACAGTTAAATTGGACGCCGACTCCACTTGCGAGTCGGCAATGCCGCGACAAAGTGGATGAAGAGTTAAGTCCGCATTTGGTTTCTTAGCTCGTACCAATCGTTTGCAGAGTTGTGGATCGACCGGGCAAGCAACACCCAAGTTTTTTGAGTGGGTGACGATGGCATCTCGAATCTCCTTTTCTGCATAGGTGCTGCAGTTGACAGACTCGTCCAGCGACGCATCGATAAGCTGAAATAAGTCAAGTCTTCGCCTTTGCACATAACGACCATTTTCGCATTTGAAATACGGATTTGGTCCGTCGAGGAGATCTTCCCAGAACTTCATTCCGAGTTCGCTGGCGGAAACATCGGCGTAGGATTTCACCTTCGAGCCCTTGAGGCCCCATGGCCCATTTTCTTGTTCCACGTTAAATTTTAACGCATTTCTGAGGCGCTGGGCGCGCGTGCCGGTTTTGGACTTTTCAACGGCTAGATAGTTGAGATACCCGTGCGCAAAGAAGTGATCAATTTTGTCGATACCAATCACGAACTCGGTGTCGGATGTTTTGACCCGATAAGAGGGCACCCACATTTTGTAGTGAACGCGAACCCAGTCTTTCATCATCGTGTCCTCAGCTTGCTTCGATCCAGCCCGCAATTCGTAAGCGGAGACGTTGCCGAGCACATCGTAGATGTCAGGGAAGTTTCGATCAAAGGTGTCGACCATGAGGTCTAAAAAGAGCTTTTGTGAGCACGCCCCGTTCGGATCGACATAAGGTTGACGTTCTAAGATCGAGTCGTAATGTTCGGCGACCAACTGCAGCTTGTAGTTGAGGGCGTTGTTGATGAACTCGTTGGCAACCTTTGCCTCTTTGTCTGCGCGGGCCATGAAGTCATCAGGTTCGCCGGCCGAAGTCGCGAAAGGCAGTGCCAGTACGAGAATGGTGCAGCTCACGGCTTGCCGAACTCCTCTAAGTCGAAGATTCATTTACGGGCTCCAGCTTCGCAGATCCGACTGCAGTTGGCGGGTTCGGTCTTGTAAGAGACGTCTGGTGTGCTCGGTGACAAGCCTTCGAACTTCTTCGCTTTCCAGACTGATGGGAACAGAATTGATGGATTCTGTTCGCGCGCGCGAGCTGGAAGTGAGGCCAAAGGGCAATTCGCCCAGACTGGGTTCTTTGGCCAGTTGTTCAGCCATATAGGATTGCACATGTCGCGACAGTGCTTGTGCCTGAGAGGGGCTGAGCTGGATGTAGTTTAAGATTTCGGTCAAGGCATTGGCGACGTCGTCTCGGGCACGGATGGCGTACATGTTGTCAGAGATGGCGTGCATGGGAAGTTGAAAGTCTCGGATCCCGCTAGACGTTTCAACGAGATTGTTCTGACCGCGATTGGAGTGGGTGTCGATGAGGTTATCTGTTCGTTTCTTATAGAGGTCGCTGACCAATCGCCTGAGGCTTGGATCTTGGCTTTTTAAGTAGTCGTCAAATCCTGCGAACACTTGGATGCGTCGACGAGTTTCATCGACGATTTCTTTTGGGGCGAACGCGGCTCCCACATGTGCCGTGAAATCGTGGAAGTGCAGGCGGCCAGATTTTGCCATGGGAAGTTCGCCACCGTCTAAGAAGCGCCGTCGGTACTCGTCACCGCTGAGGGGTTTGTTATCTGTTTCGTAAAAATTGATATGTAGTCGTCGAGGATCTCCCTCGGGGAATTGCCGATTGAAACTCTGAATGGCGTTTCGCAGCTCTTTTGCGTCCGGCATCACGACTTGGTTGGGCGATAGTTCGAAGCCAAACTTTTTTGCGTGAGAGGACCCAATTATCCGCAGAATCGAATCCGGATTGACCAGCACGTCGTTGAACCCCGGCGTTTCAAAGTAACGCTCCCAAGGTGTGGCGGGATCTTTTTTAGTGAAGACGCGCCGAGCGCCTCCGAATCGGCCCGCAAGCGGCGTGCCTTCCGAGATATTGTCGGCGATTCCCGTTCGGAGAATGGCGTGTCGGATTTTTAGAAGGGGATTGAAGTCGTAGCCCAAGCGGCGTTTTAAGAGGTGAAAGTAGTCGGCACAGGTGGGTGACGTCGAAGCCTGCTTGAAAGCAAGAGAGGATCCCAAAGCGGGTGATAAAAAGAGAGAGGTGAGTTGAAGCAGTCCGAAAAGAAGGAAGCTGAGAAAAGTCGTGCACCGCTTGCGCGTGATCCATCTCCATGCTCGGTTTTGAGCTTGGTGAGATTGCCGACGAAAGGCTGAACCGGGCCCCTTCTCCATATGAAACCTATCGGTTTTTTTGGATGAATTCTTGACTGGTTCTGGCCGGACTGGTTTTGGCCCGAGACTCGAGAGGGGCCGACGAGAATTCCTGGACCTTGGCTTGGCTCGCGCCAAGAAATCGGATAAGTTTCAGCCTTAGGAGGAAATCATGCGAACAAGTGCAACAAAGTCGAAAGCCGATTCACGTAAAGGGAACAAACGAGGCAAGCCGAGCCGCAAGTCATCAGTGGGCGCCGCCTCTAAGAGTAAGCCTCGCGTGAAGGGCGCTGCTGTTCCTCATCGTGGCAAAAAAGCTGTGAAGAAGAAAACCGCTGCCAAAAAAACCAAAGCCTCGAAGCGCGCGTAATTGCCGACCTCGAAGTCTGTCCGAATCTTCGGGCGCCAAATCTGAGTGCGCCCGAATCGTTTACCAGAAACGTTAATGGGAAAGCCCCGAGTCGTCGACAGCTCGACAAGACACAGAGCCGACGCTTGTTGCGGGGTCGAGAATCACACCACCGGCATTGACTCCCAGGTACCAGGATTCACTCACGGGATCGAAGCCCATCTGGATTGATTCTTCCTTTGCGGCATCGACGACGACATCCATTGCCCAGAGAATTTGGCCGTCGTCGACGAGCACGGGCAGCCTTTCACCAATCGTTGCCGAGCTGGTGGAGAATTTTAGAACTCCATTTTCGAAAACTTGGACTGTGGCCGCTAGATCGTGAACGCCATGATTGAACTCCTCAGCATCTGTCACGACTGTGACGGAAATCTCCTCTTTGAGGTTTGCCGCGCATTAGAAGAACAGATGGGCCGGCAGGGCCGATGCCTTCGCAGAAATGAAAAGTCCTACTGAGAAAAGTGTCGCTGAGAAAATGGCTTTGGCCGAAATTGAAATGCTCTTCATAAACTGATCTCCTCTATGGGAGCACTCTTACTGCGTATTTTCGATGTCAGCTAAGGACGGCATCAAGTTGTAATCCGTCGGCGTTTCCTGGGGCGAGGAAACGGGAGAGAAACACACGAGTCAGGTTGTTTAAACTCAGATTTTCAAATTGAGTTAGAAATTCGATTGCCAAAAAGTGAGAGAAGATTGGAGCGGGTGAACGGGCTCGAACCGTCGACCTATACCTTGGCAAGGTATCGCTCTAGCCAACTGAGCTACACCCGCGCTCCGAAATGAGGACCCAAGTTATGGGGGAAGTGTCCGTCTGTCAATGGCTCATCCATAAATCCACGACGAAATCTCAAAACCTTGGGCGATTTCAGGTGGATAAGTGCTTAAAACTTCAGCCGACCTTGCGCCCGCGGCGGTAGAGATTGATGTACTCGCCACCTGACACCAGGCTGAGAATGGCGCTGATCCAGAGGAGCCCGTGGCCAATCGTCTGCGTCGAAATCTCTCCGAGCGACGAAAACGATCCGGTTGCAAGTGGCACTTCGATCAGAACCGCAGGGATCGCGACCATCTGCACGGCGGTTTTCCATTTGCCGGCCGCCTTGGCGTCGATGATGAGCTGGTCCGCTGCCGCAACGGCACGGATGCCGCCAATGAGAATGTCACGGCCGAGAATCAAGATCACGAGAACGGGGTGGACCGCTCCACTTGGAACAAGCAAGATGAGAATGGTGGAAACGAGAATTTTGTCCGCAATCGGATCCATAAATTTGCCCATTGTGGATTGGGCGTTAAACTTTCTTGCGAAGTGGCCGTCCAGCCAGTCCGTGATCGCGGCCAAGATGAAAATGCCTGCGGCGATCCAGCCGGCTATTGGCTTTGCCATCAGTAAAACAACGGCTGTAAGCGGCACGGCAGCCACCATGCGCGACCAGGTCAGCCACATGGGAAGTTCGCGTTTCCATGCGGGAAGCGGCGAGAGCTGGGCTGGGGCGGTCGTTTCGGACTTGGGCAAGTGGACTCCGATCGAGGTTCAAGAAATCCGAGCGAATCATCAAACTCCTCGGGCCGTCAATCTTCGGCTGCGGTCGTCGAATTTTCGACGCGTTTGGCTCGGACCGTTAGCGATGGGGGTGCTCCTCGGCGGAGCCAGTCACATCCTGGTTTGGCCGGTGGCGGTGGCGGAAGCGAAAACGAAAACGGTTGAGCTCCCCTCGGCGTTTTGGCGAGGGAAACCGAAGATTGCGGAGAGGTTGGAGAATCGCGAAATTCTTGTTTCTGTACGAACGGAGGCGGGGCAAATCGACCGCGACGCAAGCCGTCTGATCATGAGTGGCGTTGGCAGGGTGAAACGAAATCCGGTCGAGGTGTTTGAGATTGCACGGAGTTTTGAGAAGTTGCCGCAAGTGAGCGAACATTTTCGGGAAGTGAAATTCGACGCAAAGACGTCGAGGCTCTTCGTGATTTCCCAAGCCCTTGGGTATCAAGCGAGGATGTTGTTTCAGATTCATCTCGACCAAGAGGCGCGGCGCATTCGATTTCACGTCATCGACGGACACTTTCTTGGGCTTCGCGGGGAGATCGAGATGGCGAGCGTTTTTGATGCCCGCAAAAGACCTCGTTCGGATTTGACCGAGATGTCGGTGCTCATGGCGCACGAGGCGCGCGAACTTCCTGTTCCAAAAATTCTTATCGGTTTTGCACTTGAGATCGTTTCAAAGAATGTGGCGCAAAAAATGCGCCGCTATATCGAGACCGGACATTTAGAAAGCACACGGGCGCCTTAGGTCGTGCCTAGCGCGATTTCCGAAGGCGCGACTTCAGTTCACCTTTTGAAACGACCGTCGATGTTTCGCGGAAGTTTTTTGGACGGTGCCAAGCTGTCGGGAGAGGGAAGTCAATCGGGCGCGGTCGCACTGATTCGCCGAATTGCCGTTCGAACTGAATCAAGGCTCCCGCGGCCGTTTGCGGAATCGAGCCGCCGAAAATCTCTTTCAAGTGAGATTTCCAGTTCGAAAGTGCTTGAACCATCAGCGCACGCTCGCCGCTTTCGAGAGCGTGTTCGCAGACTCGAGATAAATAAAGGTTTACGGCTTTGGCCGCTTTGGTTTTGTCGCCTTCAATCATCGTGTGCAAAAACGCGCAGACCATGTCGTAGGCGATGAGGTCGTCAATTCGGGTCTGTGCATTTTCAAGTGCGTACACGCCGATGCCAAAGAGCGACTGATCCATGTGCGCGTTCCAGATTTCGAGCGACTCTTGAAACTCTCCAAGCTTGATATGGGCGCGCAGGCTGCCGAGAGTCAGTTTGGCGAGGAGGAACGAGTCTAGTTGGCCTGTGGCCTCGATGGCTTCAAGTATTTTTTTATAGGCAGCCAAAGCGCCTCTATGATTTCCCTGTGCGGCAAGTTGATCCGCGGCTTCACCTTCGCGGCAAAACTTCTCTATGAAATCGTCAGACATATCGGAAGCTTTTGAGGCAGTGTTTGATCGGCTCATAGGTACTCCTTAACATCTCATTCTCGGATGATTCGTTCTGAAATCCGAGTCGAGATCTGGTCGGGCTTTTTTGATCTCGTGAGAAGAGTTCTTGGTGAGCAGTCGGAAAGTCGAGTATTCTAGCTTCACCAGGAGCGCCGTTCGACGGGACTGGTCTGCATCTGCAGAGGTGTATGTGCCGTGGAAGGAGGTGGTGCCAATGAAAGTATCGATTAGTCATTGGACCACCGCAATGGAGGACGGTCGAGCATAACGCTTGTTTCAAGCGTCATGTTTGATCAGCCACCCAGAGCGGGGGTCTGAAACCTTGGCCGCGGATCTTGAAAAGGATCCGCGGTTCTTTTTTGAGCCGTGTTGAACCGCGTTGAATAGAATTGAATAGATCCGCGGTTTTTATGGACACATGTTTCTCAGCCAGCGTCCCGGTCGGACGTCCTCTTTTAAAATCTTTCCGGTTGCCGCTTCGACCAGATAGCTCCAAGTCCGGTAGGACAATCCGGTCGATTGATGATTCGAACGAACCAAATTTGTGCTGATGGAGAAACCGTCTGGGCAGATCGTTGGCTGATGGACTGCGGCCGAAAAGTCCCCTGAGTGACGATTGGTCGGAACAGCGTCAGGAGCGCTGGAGAATGCGAGATAGCTGGCACGCACGGCATTTGTGAGTCCTGCGCTCGGAGTGCCGATGTTCAACGGGTTCTGCTTCTGTATCTTGGTGACGATGAAATCCAGACAGTTTTTATCGGATTCAAGCTCGTAAATCGTTTCGCGAAAGAGGAGTCCAAATACAATGGAGAGACTTGAATAGGATTCCCGGATCTTGATACGGGATTTAAAACCATTCGGATTGATTTCGGTTCCTTCGTAGAGATTCGATGAGATTCGCAGACGACCAGAAGTCGCGGTGGTTAAACCGGTCGCGGGATCTTGCAGGTGTGCCAACAAAGCTCGCCTATGAGCAAGGTGATACGAAGGTGCTCCGGGTTGGCAGATGGCCGTGCCGACTGACGGCCATAAACACGGCGTCGCCACCAAAGCGATGATTCGAATAATTTGAGAAATTTTGATTGGCTTCATGCCGCCTCCTCCTACTTTTCCAGATCGGCAAGATCGAGTTGAAGCAAGCGCACCTCGCGCTTGATTTTGCTAAGGTAAGCCGTGTCGATGGATTTGGTCAGAGGGTCATAAGTTTTATACTTTTTCAAGATGCCCTGGTAGGCGGACAGAAGCTCGCGTTTGCGCGGCAAGGAGAGTTCTTTTCCCGCCTGCAAAAGTGAGTCTCTTTCTTGTTCGACTCGAAAAACCACATACTGCTCAACGGCAACTTCCAAATGCTTGCGATTGTGTTCTTGTGTGATGCCTTGGTCTGTCAACCATGCGTGAAACCCTGAGCTAGATTGACAGTCATTTGCGAATTTCACGCAAAGATTGCGGTAGGCGGTCATCATTTGTTCAAGCTGTTCAGAAGCCGTTTTGATCTTTTCATCGGACCGAACCATGTACATGCCATATTTGATTGGCGGCACTAAGCTTTTTTGAACACCGAAGTAGGTAAAGTATGTTTCGCCGTCGGTCATGGGAACGGTCTCGGTTCCGGCGGTTTGTATTTTCACTTTATAGACGCTGTAGGGAATCAGTTTGGTCGTATCTAGTTCTGAGTTTGTGTTTGGCCTTTTTCCGATTTCGACTTGAACAGTAATAGTTCCCATGACCGAGTCGGCTGTTGGGTTTTGAATATCGGTCACAAATGCTGACTCGGTCCGTGTTGTCGGTCGGTAGAATCCGCCAACTTCAAATTCCGTTGCAGAAGTGACGCTGAGAGCGTCGTTAGCAAATAGGTACCCACCTTCGAGATTGATCGGGTTAAACGATATGTAACGGGCGTTGACACCTGTTTTGCCGTCGTTCGGTCGGGCTAGAGCTGATTCCGCCATTGGTATGGTGGCAGCGGAAAGAAGGGTGAGAGTCAATACTGATTGAGTAAGTGCGAGAATTTGTTTTTTCATAAAAGCTCCTCGAAAAGAATTCCGTTTTTACTTCGAACACTTTGGCGTCTCGCCGACGCCGAGTTGGTAGTAGGCCTCTTTGATTTTGCTAGGTAACATTCCGCTTTCTAGTCCGCGATCGAGTGTCGTCTCGTCCGTTGTGCCACAGGCGCGGTTTCCGAATCGAATCAAGGACTGAACTGTTGAAGTATCAAATTGAAGGCCAACCGCACCTAGGGATGTATCTACGTAGATGGCTCCTTCGATCTCGCCGGATGATGTTTCCCAATATGATTTCACGACTCCGATTTCCTTGGCCTGATCTCTTCGAATGACGAATGTGGCCTTGATCGTGGCGGCTGGATTTGCGACTTCATTTAGTTTCAGGCCGCCAGCTTGGGATTTTTCTAGCAATCGTTTGTATGACTCGCTGGTGGAATATCCGGTAGGAGCCGCCGAAATCATTTTACCAAAGTCGTCTTGGAGATAGATCGACTCAACCCTCTCGGTTTCTAGGACTTCGATTATCAGTGTTGTGAGCTGACCTTTGGTTGATGCCTTCAACGCGCGTACGGGCTCTTGGAAGCATGGCATCGAGGCGTTCTGATCGCGGTCGAGATAGACCCAAACGTCAGAGTGTATGACATTTCCAAGATAGCTGACGAGTTTTCGGTATTTGGGAATCTTAGAATCGTAACAAATACGTCTTGCATCAGCCGGTAGTGGCCAACCGAATGGCAGTTTCTTTTTTTCCGGTTCGCTGACTTCGGGGGAGACCAGATGAAAGAGGGATTCGCCTTCAATTTGATACGCTTCGTTGGTCATGAAGCGTGTGACGGCGGCTGCTAGTGAGTGGTCCTGATCGCGATGTCCATAGAAGTGCGAAAGTTCGTGCACGGTGAGACCGACAAGATCAGCGTCCGGAATACTGGGGCCGCGCTCTGTCGCGATTTTGACCGGATCAAAGCAAACTACGAACTCGCTTGAATTCTTCGCGTTCATCACGGCG
>CAKQVW010000048.1 GCA_934277865.1 uncultured Pseudobdellovibrionaceae bacterium
CTGTTTAAGTGATCGATTCAGCAAGAAATTTAAAAACAAACTCAAAGAGAGCAACGAATGCAAGATTCGAAAAAATCACTGATCGCGCGTCGTTTGGTCGTAAGCTCTCTCGCAGGCTTGCTTTCGGGTCTTTCCATTCACACCTCGGTCGCGAGGGCGGCGGAATGTCTACCGGGCTGGGACCAAAAGCTGGATCGTCTTCGAGCCGCACAGCGGGCACATGCCTGTAGCACCGCTGTGAGTTTTGCCGATTGTGAATCGATGATGGGCTTGGGATTGGCCGGTGCGGCCGTTGCTGGAGTCGCTGGCGCAAAAGGGGCCGGTGCGGCCAAACGGGCGGTCAGTTCCATTCGTGATGCGCAGTTTCGACCTTGTCCGGTGTCTTTTGGTCAGCGTCTTTCAGCACCTGGCCGTCTGGAAATCGCATTTTTATCAAAACTTTTTGGCGAAGAGGCGTGGGCGGCGTGCACACCCCAGATGGATATTCGAAAAGCTCAAGTCGCTGAGGCACTTCGCTTGGTCGAAGCCGAGGTCGATGCGAAACTCGAAGCGTCCCAGCGTGCTGTGCGAGACATGGAGGCCAACGAAAAGCGATTGGCCGGACTGTCAGATTCCGATCGTTTGACGCAATCACGCGCAATGGCTTCTCGCAATGCCGCCGAGATTCAGCAAGAGGCGACTCGTACACGTCAGGCCTACGAACAGGCGCGCAATCGGATGGGTTATCAGCAGGCCTTCAATGACCAAATGGACAATGCCGACCTCAAGAACACCAAGGAGCGTGAGCTTCGCAATTTGTTCCGTCAGTATTTTCGTCAGCCGATGGGAGATGAAAACTGGGACTTAAATGCGATGTCCGAGAGACTCCCGCCGGACCAACGGGCGAAGTTCAATCAGGTGCGACAAGATTTAAAGAATGCGGCTTACAAAGAGTTTGAGGCGCGGATGAAAGTCGATGCGATCGAACGCGATAGTTCGATCGCAAAACTTCGTACCACGTCGGACGCTGTCGACAGGCAATCACTGCGTATGCGTCAAATGGCGGCCACGGGTTCGGATTACCTCACGGAGCTTCGCAAAGAGCGCCAAGCTCTATCAAACGCTCTTGAGGAAGCCCGCAGAGCCAAACAAACGTTGGCCGAGATGAAAGCGGCAACGGCCGCCGCGCAATCAGCTGGGGATCTTTATCAAGTGGCGAGTCGTGTCGGTCAGATTCTTCCCAAGGAGTCCCTCTTGGATCCGGCAAAAAAGGCGCTGAATGCGACCATGGGGCAAGTCGCCAACCTGGCCGACACTCTTGGACAGATGGAATCGAAACTCACCTCTGGCGCGTCGACCGCCCTACAGCGCTACCTGCCGGGCGTTGCGCGTGCGGCGCCGGCCATGCGTGGCCTGGGATTGGCGGCAGGTCGTGCGGCGGCGTTTGTTGGTGGATCGTTTGTTTCACTGGCGACATTTGCCGCCAATGAGGGGGCGGGCGCGTGCACCGCGATGCCAACATCGGATCTTTTCCCTGCGACGGAAGCCAATGGCTGCAATCGGTTCTCGCTGGATAACCCCAACGTGCAAGAAATTGCAGAGATGGACTCGGATTCACTTTGTCGTTTGGCCAAGGACAATCCGGACGTGCTGACGATGATCGATCAGAACTATGCGCAATACTATGGCGGCTTACGCGGTCAGTGCGGCGACCCGATGCGCCTGTCTTCCAGCAGCTGGGGCAACGTCACGTACGACGGAAGTCGCCTGGTGTTCACGCCGGGAGGCGAGAACAAACCTGTGGTGATCGAGTACGACTCAAGAGGAAACTAATCGGGCGTGCGTTACCCGGCGGCCCTGTCATCTGGCACGAAGCAGGTGGAGTGGGGCGAGAGCGCGCCTTGGGGGTATGGGTCGCTTCATGACAAGACGATGGCGATCTACAAGCGAAACATCTTGCCGGCTCTGGCAGAGGCCAAGGCCTGCTGTTCCTCGGAGGGTGGGGTAAAACCAGATCCGGACGATTGCTCAAAGTGGGGCCTTACAAATTCGTCACCTCGCTCTGGCGGGGGCGGCAGGACGACGCGTTAATTTTTCCTAGTCGACCCTGTTCCAAATTCGACAGACACAGAAGTTTCTTCTCGTGAGAATTTTTTCTGCCCTTCCAAAGGTGATCCAATAAGGTGAGCACTTTTGGAGGGTCATAAAAGTGAGTCTGTTTAACAAATTCTCGAATAGTATTCTTGTTCGGTCGGTCGTTACAGCATCTTTGGTCGGCTCGCTGGCGTCGCCAGCTTTGGCCTTCCATCTCGTCTCTCAAAACTCCAGAAGCCTGGCTTCGGGCTCAACACAAATTCGTATGGAGCTAGATGTCCTGCAGGGCGCCAACCAATCGGCCTTGGACATTTTGTTTGTCGTCGACGACTCGGGCTCGATGTCGACGCATCAGCAAAATCTTTTGGCCAACGTCGACAATCTTGTGAAGGCGGCAAGACAGTCCGGGGTTGATCTGAATGCGGCGGTCATCACCTCGAGCGTCGACTACGGGCCGTACAATCCAACACCTGGGTCAGCTTGGGGCGGCATGTTCACGGGGCTTCCTGGCGCCCGCGTCGCATCGACGGCCAATGGCAATTTTAGCGACGTGCTACGGCAGAACCTTTCGTTCGCCATGAGCACAAACGGCTCGGGCACCGAACAGCCGTTTGAAGCAGTTCGGCTTGCGCTCTCCGAACCTCTGGTTTCCGCAGAGAACGCCGGCTTCCTGAGGCCTCAGGCGGCGCTTGCGGTTTTCCTGCTGACGGATGCGGACGATCAATCCTCCAAGCCCGTTCAAGAGTACGTTGATTTCCTTCGTCAGTTGAAAAGTAACGCGGTCACACTGCACGCGGCTTTCATTCCTTCCACGGCGCCGGCGGCTCCGGGTACGGCGTGTGACCGCAGCGGAGAAGCAGAGCCGGTTCGTATCGAAGCGGCTTTGCAGGCGTTTGGTACTCTGACGGAATCTATCAATCTCTGTGAGCCAGACTATTCGTCGCGCTTGAGTTCGATCGGTTCGAAGTACGAAACCATCGGACTTCGCACGGTCCAATTGAAGATCGCGCCGGTGATCGCATCGATGCGCTTGAGTTATGGCCGCCAGCGACTGGTGGCTGGCGACTTGCGTGGTGGTTGGGTCTACGATTCGACGAAGATGCAAATCCATTTGGGCGAAAAAGTCGATTGGATGAGCGAGCCGAAGGGAACCAAGCTCGTTGTCGAGTACTTGGCCGATTAGTCAGCGAGCTAAAAAGATGAGAGTGCTCTCGACCAACGTGGGCGAGCCAAAAGAGTTTCACTTCCAAGGGCGAACGATTCGCTCCTCCATGCATCGGCAGCCGATGCCGGAAGGAATTCGGGTTCATTTCGGCCGAGTCGAGGGCGATCGTTTTGATGCGGACAAAATTCACGGCGTCCGTGAGGTAGCGGTCTACGCCCTGAGTTCGGACTTTTACACGAAGTTTTCCCAGCAGATCGATCGACCGATTGGTCCTGGCGTGTTCGGTGAAAACCTCACCATGGACGAACTCGACGAGACGCAGATTTTTGTTGGTGACCATTACGAAATCGGAAGCTGTCGGTTGCAGGTGACAGCACCTCGCTCGCCCTGTAATCGCCTGAACTTCGCGTTTCAAACCCCCAAAGCGCAAGAGCTGTTCATTGAATTTGCGCGACCGGGAGTTTACTTCGAGGTTCTACGCGAAGGTGAAGTGAAGCCGGGCGACGAACTTCAACGTGTTCACGCAAGCGGTGCTCCCTATAGCGTCGCTGAGGCCTTCGAACTTTGGAGACTCAGTCGTGAGATCTCCGCTGGGCGCGCCGATATTGCGCACGCACAAGACACGTTTCGTCAGCTTGTCGCAGATGAGCGTGTCCCTGCTTTCTTGTGGGCCACGTCTAGTCGGGTCTAGCTCGACCTCGACTTAGTTCTGATCGAGTCGAGTTCGCACGTCACAGTCTTCAAACACATTCTTTGGTCATGAAAAGCTCGATGAAGGTCGAGGTATTCAAGACGATGGTCTAGCTCGCGTTCGCCGTTTTTCCTTTTCTCACTCGACAGAGGTCCAGTTTTCCTCGACTCGACTAAGGTTCACCCAGACCTGGCCGAAGAGTGGGTTGTAAGGCTCGACGGAACTAAAGTCGAGTGAGCGAGTGAGACAGACTAGAGTGACTGCTATCTGTTTTGCGAAGACCTCTCTCGTGCGGCTGTTTCGAAAAAGACTTGCGCCAATGTGTTTAACCAAAAGGGCGCCATTTTGGACGGCGCCACCGGAATTCACTCGAAGTAGGTTTCGAGCCCGGTCGTATAGGACGAGCGCCGTACAAAGGAGAGTTCCATGGGTATGCGTATCGCAACAAATCTTTCGTCGATCTCAGCACAACGTCAATTGACGACGAGTTCACGTGAAATGCAGAAATCGTTTGGTCAGTTGTCTTCGGGTTCACGCATCACGAAGTCAGCGGATGATGCCGCCGGTCTCGCGGTCAGTGAAAACTTGAAATCACAAATTCGTGGTTTTGCTCAGGCAGGTCGAAACGCACTCGATGGGGTCTCTCTGATTCAGACCGCGGAAGGCGGCTTGAATGAAATTTCCAATATCATGACTCGTCTTCGTGAACTCGGTGTTCAGGCCGCCTCCGATACGGTAAGCGACCGTGAGCGGGGATTCCTGGACAAAGAGGTTCAGCAGCTCAAGAGCGAAGCGGATCGTATCGCGAAGTCGACACGATTTGGCAACACTCAGCTTCTAGACGGCAGTGGCGGAACTTTTGATTTCCAAGTTGGTATCGACAACAACGATTTCAATGACCGCATCAGTTTTGATTCGGCAGCGCAAGATGCGACGATCTCCAGCCTCGGTGTTGACAGCTTGGACTTCTCGTCAAAATCAGGTGCGCAAGAGTCTCTCGAAGTTCTCGATCAAGCGCAGTTCCAAGTGAACGGCTTCCGAGCCAACCTCGGCGCTCTGCAAAGTCGACTGACCTCTGCTCAAGACAATATCTCGATCGCTCATGAAAACCTCTCGGCTGCCAACTCGCGGATTCGTGATACCGACATCGCTCAGGCAACGTCGGACGTGACTCGCGCGCAGATCATGCAGAACGCGACAGTTTCGGTCCTTGCAAACGCCAACATGTCTCAACAGTCGGCGCTCAAGTTGATCGGTTGATAGTCCGGTTTGAGGGAAGGAGTCTCCTTCCTTCCCGGGCCGCACCTACCGGGGGACCCGCCAAAGGTCCCCCGACGGTCTTCCGTCTAGTGATGGTCCAGTTCGATACACGACTTCAGCAAAGGCGCCGATAGAGGAGTCATGGATGTGAAAAACGTGATTCGCAACATCCTGCCCTTCTCCCTCAACTCGATCTCAGAATCGAAGCGTCGTGAATTGGTCCAAGGTGAATCCAAGACGGCCGCTGACCGGGACCCGGGTTCTGCGCAAGATCAGCAGCATGGCGAAACACCTCGAAGAAATCTTTCGGACGACGAAATTCAAGAGGCGATCAAACATCTCGAAGCCCTTCCGGGCGTCAAAGACAATGGTCTTCGTGTGAGACTCGAACGAACCGACGGAATTCCAGTGGTTTATGTCGAGGACCGAAACGGGAAAGTTGTACGCCGTATTCCCGAGACCGAGCTCTCGCTGATCAAATCTCGCTCCCAAGAGAACAAAACCACAGGCAACCTGCTCAATCGAGCCATGTAACTTTCAATACAGAAATTTCGTGATGACAGACCCTCTTGGCCACGGCTAGACGAGTCCCGATGGGAAACGTTCTATTCGTAAAAAAATGGCGCCTGCCTCTTTGTGCCGTCACCTCTTTGTGTCTGATGCTGGGCTTTGTGTTTGCGGAAAGTGCCGGCGCCAATTCCAGCGGTGGCCTGAAAAAGGCGATGAATCTGACAACGTATCAATCGTGGGGCTACACGGTTGATTCGACTCCTCAAGGGGAGCGGGTGAAAAGCCTGATTCTTCGCCTCAAGGCCATGGGCTTCAATCACCTCACGTTCAACGTTCGCGCCAAAATGGTGACCGGACAGGCGGATGATATTAGTTCGTTTGTCCCAGTTGCAGAACAAGCGACGGAAGAGCGGCTTCTTGAGGAGACCGTCGATTTTGCGCATGCAAATGGATTCACAACGGGGATCCGTCCTATCCTTCTGGTCGTCGGTCCTCGCGGTGAATTTCCCTATACAAAAAATGGTGTCACCTGGTGGCATGGAAACATCGAGCCTCGCGATCGCACGCGTTGGTTTAGCAGCCTCAAAACATTTCACGACCGCTACCTGCGTCTGGCGGCTCGCAAACAAATGGTTCAGTACACCATCGGTGCGGAACTGCATTCGATGACGACAGGTCTTGGCGACCGTCGCCCGAAGCGGCCACGAGGTGAGCCGGCGATGTGGACAGACATGGTGAAATACGCCAAATCCATTCTTGGCCCAAAGACCGAAGTCGTCTACGACGTGAATTACACCGACCAATATGTGCTTCAAGATGGCAGTCGAAAGCTGGGCGGCGAATTTGAGCAGTTTCGCTATGAAATCACCCGGGACTATCGCAAACCGCAAGACCTGAAATTTCAAAATGAACTTCGCGAGTTTTGGTCGTCGCTCGATGTGATCGGAATCGATATGTATCGTGCGCTTGCAAGTCGTCGCAGCGGGCATCCGGCGGAGCTCACGGCTCTCGCAGCTCGCTTGAAGTCGCGGGCCGATTCCCACGCGACTCAGCTGGACACCAGCCTTCTGGAGATCGAAGTCGCAACGGGTGTCGCCAAGAATCTCGAATTGAAAGAGATCGGCTATCGCTCTGTCGAAGGGAGCTTCGTCGATCCGGCCTCGTACGAGTCGTCGGGTGGACGTCTATCGGTTCTTCATCAGGCGGGGGGATGGATGGCCATACTGGATGCGTTCCTCGCGGCCCAGTGGCCGTGGTTTCAAGGTGTGCATGTTTGGGAAACCAACGTGGATCGTGATCACCACGATCCACGTGATCTGGGGTTCTCGCCGCTTGGAAAGGCGGAATCAGAATCCGTTTTCCAAGATTTCTTTCGTCGTTTCTAGGGCGCCGCTTTTAAGGCGTCGTTTTTGAAAGAGCATCGAGGATGCGTTTGGTGGCTTTGCCATCGCCAAACGGGTTCTTCGAGGCTGTCATTTGTGCGCGAGCCTGTTCAGAATCTAAGAGATGAAAGGCCTCTTGAAGGATTTTTTCTTTGGCCGTTCCCACGAGCTTCGCTGTTCCGGCTTCCACCGCTTCTGGGCGTTCGGTTTTTTCTCGCAAGATGAGAACAGGCTTTCCAAGTGAAGGGGCTTCTTCTTGAATGCCGCCTGAGTCAGTTAAAATTAGCGAAGATTGATCCATCATCCAAACAAATGGGACATAGTCGAGAGGCTCAAGCAGTGTGACGCCTTTTGGGTTTTCGCCAAGGACGTCGCGCACGGCCTCGATCACGGCCGGATTGCGGTGCACCGGGAACACCACTTGTACATCGCTGCGCTTGCAGAGGTCGCGCAGTGCGGAAAGCGTTTCTCGTAAGGGCTCACCAAAACTTTCGCGACGATGCGTGGTCACGAGGACAATCTTTTTCCCAGCAGCTTTGGCGCTTACGATGTCGGCGAAGGTTTCGGCAAAACGAAGGCTCGTAGCCGCATCTGATTTCAGTCGATCGCGTACAGCCAAGAGTGCATCAATACCAGTGTTGCCGGTGACGGTGATCGACGATTCCGAAACATGTTCGTGCAAGAGTGCCTGTTTCGCTTTTTCCGTCGGGGCAAAGTTCCAGTTCGCGGAAAGTGAAACCAGCCGGCGGTTGTACTCTTCCGGAAATGGGGAATAGAGATCGTTTGTGCGCAGGCCAGCTTCGATATGGGCCAGCGGAATTTTTTCGAAGAAAGCCGCCAACGCACCGGCGGCGCAGGTTGCCGTGTCGCCTTGGATGCAGACGATGTCGGGTCGCTCTTGTTGCCAAGCTTCTCTCAGTTTCAGCATCGCGCTAGCGACAAACTCGGTGAGGCTCTGGCCGGGTTTCATCAGATCGAGATCAAAGTGTGGTTGGATTCCAAAAAACTCGAGAATCGGTCGCATCATTTCGCGGTGCTGACCGGTTGAGAGGACGATGGGTTGAAAACGTGAATCGTATTTGGTGCGTATGATCGGCACGGCCATTTTTATGGCTTCTGGCCGAGTTCCGAAGACGAACGCAAGTTTGATGGGGGCGGGAGAGTGAATTTTTTCCATGCTAGTTCTAAGGTTCGACAGTTTAAAACGAATTTACGAGGTTCTGAGCGCGATTTTCCGGGTCGAAAGTCTTTGCAACACCTTCGCTTCACGGAATGTTACAGAAATGTTAGTAAAACGCACGGCCTTTTGTATTGCTCTGCATTATTTCTTCTGAATTCTTTCAAGAGTGAAGCAAGCGGCCGGACTAATCACTTCGATTCACTAGCTCACGGATGGGCGCATGAGAAGAGATCCCGCTTGAAGTTCCCGCTCGCCGCCTTGCTTGCTGCACTCCTCACACTTTCGACAAGTTCTGCGCAGGCCGAAGATGTCCGCTCCAGTCTTTCAGGTGACGTGTATTCGCAGTCTTTGTGGCGACCAGAAACACGACTCGATCGCAGCCGTGGCTTCTTTCACGAAACTCGTGTTCGTGGATCTTATGATGTTCAACCAAGCTCTCACACCTGGTTGAAGCTGGATGTCGGTTCCTACCTTCTCGGCGAATGGGCCATCGGCGCCGCAGATCAAGCGCTCCCGCAGAACCTTGCTGTGTCGCCGTACGTGGGGGCGCGCCTGGGAGAACAACTCTCTGGTCAGAATTGGATTCTCACGGGAACAGCGGTTTTTGAAGGTCGCTTGCGTGAACCCATCAGCGATAGCGCGCGTGCTTCCGGTGTAAAAGGTTGGGACCCTCGAACCTCAGCCGTCCTTGGATTTTGGTGGATGAAAGAAGGGGGCGAACTCGCGAATCCATTTTTCGACGTGTACGCCGACGCGGTATTGGCGCCGAAATTCTCTCAGTCCTTGATGAGCACACTGATCCTGCGTGGTGGTGGTCGCCGTTGGTTTGGTCGCGACTTCATCGATGCGTATGCCGAGATGTTTTCGCAAAACACGCCGACTCTCGAACTCGGAACCAAACGTTCGGAGGCCCGTGTCGGTATGGCGATTGGTCGTCAGCTGAGTGGGGGGTCTGCCCAGCTTCGTTTGTGGCACGGTTTTCCAATTGAAGCGATTCAGGGTTCGGTTCTCGATCAACGATCGCGTACGGAAGCTCTGTTGATCGTGGGGTTTGCGCTATGAGCGAAGCAGGAATGATTGGACTCTTGGAGTCCGGTTTGATTCTCTTCCTTGGACTCGCAGCGGGACTCGCGCTGGACGATCTTTTTGTTGATGCCGTGGCCTTATGGAAAGGCCTTCGGCCTAAGGAGATCGACCAAGACGAACTTAAGCGGCTTCGTCGACTTCCTCAGAAGAGTGTCGCGGTGGTTGTCGCCAATTGGCATGAAGAAGACGTGATTGAACGCATGCTTCGCGGAAACCTCGCTCGCGTGGAATACGCACGTGTTTGGTTTTTTGTCGGCGTGTATCCCAATGACCCAGGGACTTTGGAAGCGGCCCGCCGAGTCGCACGTCAAGATTCGCGGGTGATCGTGGTTGAAAATCCGATGCCGGGTCCGACCACCAAAGGGCAGATGTTGAACGTCATTTTCCGCCGTGCATTTGAAATCGAAGAACGAATGGGGCATCCATTTGATCTCTTCATGATGCATGATTCGGAAGATGTGCTTCATCCGCAGTCGTTGCTTCTCATCAACTCGGAAGCGGACCGTGCGGATTTCGTGCAAATTCCTGTTTTTTCGTTCCCTCGCCGTAAATCACAATTCGTAGCTTCAACCTACATCGATGAGTTTTCCGAGCTGCACACCAAAGATCTTTTGGTGAGAGATGCCATGAATGCCGGCGTTCCTTCGGCTGGAGTGGGTACAGCCATCTCTCGGAAGCTGGTCATGGCGATGATGGCACGACAAGACGGGCAAGTCTTGATTGAGGGCTCGCTCACGGAAGACTACATTTTGGGCCTCACCGCTTCGGAAATGGGCTTTCAGACGCGGTTTGTGTCGCGCTTCATTGCCGTTCGTGACAAAGCTGGACGATTGCGTCGGCGAGACTTCATCGCCACTCGCGAATACTTTCCTAGCGAATGGGAGCGTGCAGTTCGTCAAAAAGGGCGATGGGTGCATGGCATCGTTCTGCAGGGCGGCCGTATGTTGTCGGTAAGTGGGTCGCTTGCACGTCGGTACTTCTTGATGCGCGATCGCAAGGGGCCGATCGCCGCCGCCGTTGGCGTTTTGGGAATTGCCTTACTGGCTTTGAACCTGCTTGTTCGTGAATTCCATACGGATTTTCATCAGGCCCAAATGATGCCACTTTACGTGAGCCCCATTGTACTTGGGCTTTTTGGATTTAATCTGTTTGCAGGCTTGGTTCGGGCCATCCAACGAGTTCGTGCGGTTCGTCTGACGCAAGATTGGTCGACGGCCATTCTCAGCGTTGTGCGAATTCCGATTGGCAATTTTCTCAATTTCTTTGCGGTTGTTCGTGCAATCCGTCAGGACCGAGCCGCGGTGAAAAAGGGCGAAGCACCAAAATGGACGAAGACCACTCACGAGCTTCCGGCCGACTTTGGGCTCGAAGTGGGTGACGGCGTTGTCGCCGCGGGGCCACCAGTCACCTCGCCATCTCTTGAAACACAAATTGAAAAGCAGGTACAGCCATGATGTCGACCAAACGAATTTCGTTATTAGCTCTTGCGGGTCTTTTGCTAGTCACGGGCGGAATCGTTTTTTCCGGTTCGTCTGGTGTCGCGGTGTCTTGGCCTTTTGGGCGATCAAAATGTGTTCGTGTTTATTACGACAGATCGAAGACTCCCGAATCGTATTGGATGGGCCGCACTTATGCGCTCTTCACCCAAAACTTGCTGGGGCACTTTCCCGAGTGGCAACAGATTGTGAGTCCCATCGAACTCTACCAGCCCGGGGAGATCGAAACCTGCGACGCCACAATTTATCTGGGGTCCTATTTTGAGAACGCGATTCCGCAGGCTTTCTTTGACGACTTTGCGAAAACCAAAAAACGCGTCGCTTGGATTGGGTATTCGGTTTGGAAGTATGATCCAAACACGCTGGCAAAACTTTTTGGTCACGAGTACGTCGATCTGACCACGCTCGATACAAAAAATCTGGACAAGCAGGGGCAACCGACCTTCTTTCGCGACGTGATCTACAAAGGTGAAACCTTCCAGAAGTTTGGTGAAAACGTAAAGCTGGATCCCTCGCTTTGGGACTCGGAGACCGAGTTCCGGGCCGGTTTCGAACAAACGCGCCTGAAGCCCGCCGCGGATTCGGAACTGAGAAAAGGCGTAGAGGTTCTCGCCTACTCTCGTCACACCGGCACCGGTGAGATGATTCCTTATGCGATTCGCAAAGAGAATCGGTTCTACTTTGCGGATATGCCTTTTAGCTTCATGCACGAGTCTGACCGTATGTTGGTTTTTGCCGACGTGTTGTTTGATATTCTAAACGAAAAGCCGCGGCACAACGGCAAATACGCGCTTGTGCGCATCGAAGACATTCACCCACTTATTCCGCTTGGTGATTTGGACGACACACTGAATGTCCTACGTGAAGAAAAGGTGCCGATCGTCATCTCGTTGATACCAATTTTCTTCGACCCATTGTACCGATCCGAGCGAGCTCCGAACGAAGAACTTGTCACCATGGACCGGCACACCCTGTTCATGGACTTCGTGAGTCGATGGAAAAAAGAGAACGCGACTTTTATTTGGCACGGAGTCACGCATCAGTACGACCGAGTTCGTAATCCGCACGATGGTGTTTCCGGATCGGATTTCGAGTTCTGGGACGCCGTGAACAATCGTCCAGTGAAGGAAGACTCGGCAGCTTGGGCGCTTGAGCGACTGGAAGACGGCTGGTTCACTCTGCAAAAGGCGGGAATTCATCCGACGATCTGGCTGACGCCTCACTACCAGGCTTCAAGTGTCGACTATGGCGTGTTCGCTCGGGTGTTTCCGTGGAACATCGGCCGAGTGATCTATTACAACCACAGGCTG
>CAKQVW010000049.1 GCA_934277865.1 uncultured Pseudobdellovibrionaceae bacterium
TCGCCCTCAAACAGTCGATGATTCGCTATCCTCAAAAGGTCGACAACACAGAGGCCGGGATCTTCGAAACGGATTTCATCAAGGGTGAGGCACGGTTTCGCTCACCCCTCGAGCCAGGGCCGCTTTCACCGGGATATCGCTACCGGCTTTTGGTACGCCTGGTGCGTGGACGTTCAGAAGACAAACCCGCAATCAAAGTACAGATCACCAAACGCGCAGAAATCTTAAGAGACTTTTTCTCTGAACCCATCACCCAGAAGAGCGATGGCCTGGAAGAACAAGTGATTCTTTACCGAATTGGGCGCGAGCTTCAGCTGGCGCGGGCGATCGCAAAAGCCAACGAGAAGGCAAACAAGAAAAATCAGCCTTGAGCCGAATGCCACTGCTGCCAGAGAACTCGTCGACGCGAAAGCGGATCACTGGGTTTTCCCATGGTCTGCCCTGTCAATTTCTCAAGAGCCAAAATCGCGGACCGATGAATGTGAGGATCTTCCTCTTCCAGTAAACGAGCAAATCGAGTCGTCGCTGTGGGAGACTCAAGCTTCGTCAGAGCTTCGACAATTCGACGACGGATAAAGAGACTGCGAGTGCCTTTAAAGTTCTGGCGGCTTTCCAATTGCGCCCAAAGCTCAGGAATTGCCGTGCGATCGCCAACTGCCTCTAGCGTTTCAACTGCTGTCAGTCGAACCAACAAGGCTTTGTCTTTTAAGAGTCGACGCGACCATTTTGCAGCCGTCGCTCGATCAATTCGTGAAACTGCAATGAGAGCAGCGCTCCGCAACTCCCAAACCGAGGCCTTCGATGCACGCTCAAGCTCGGGAAGACTGTAGCGACCACCGATACGCCCCAGCGCCATCGTCGCACGCCAGCGCGAGTCGATTTTGCTATCACGGCCAAACATGATGTCGCGAAGATTTTTGTACCCCTGTGGCCCCTGTGCGCGGATGGCTGCGATTCTGTTTCCAAAAGGAAGCTCCAGCGCGATCATCGTCTGTTGAATCGAGACAGATTTCGAAGGCTTCGCCGAGGCACCAACAGGCTGACCGACGTTTTTTGCGGCCGTCTTCGGAGATATCCATTCGGACTTTCTATCAATGGCCGCCTGCCCGTGCTCCAGCGCACCAAAAGCAACGGTGACCGCAAGCGAACTCAAGAAACTCCAACGCAACAATCCCATTCAAGATCCCTTCGTGGTCTTTGAGTTTTGAAAATCGATGTCTTTGAATTCCGCCAAGAGATCATCTTCCGCCGCCGGACGAGCCTGCGCACCCGACTCAACAATCTGAGGCTTTGCCGAGTCCACCACACTGTCACGCGGATTCACAAGCGAACTTTCGAGAGAGTCAAGCGGCTTCACGGGCTCTTCGCCACCTGCCAACTCTTGCATGAGTTTATCCGTGTCCAAAGCTTCGTCCAAAATAGACTGTTCGCCATCCGCCTGAAGAGCCATGCTCTCAAGCTCGGCCGCGAGCTTAGAAACTTCCGCTTGGAGTTTATTGGTATCAAGAGCTTCGTCCAACACACTTGGCACAAGATCCACTTGTGCCAAGTCGGCGGCATCCTGAGCGACATCCTGAGCGACATCCTGAGCGACATCCTGAGCAACATCCTCGGCGGTCTCCTCTGCAACGGCCTCTTCAGCCGAGGCTGGAGTTTCGACCAGAGCTTCGGCCTGCGCCTGAGTCATGATCGCGTCGATCGCCGCTTGTGGATCCGCCAGAGGCGAATCCGAAGACACCACCAACTGGGATTCAAAACTTGTGTCTGGAAGTTCAGGTTCTGGAGCACCCGAAATCGCCTGCGCAAACTCGTTCATCACGCTGTCATTTTTGTCGAGCTCAAACTTCTCCTGAGGAGGCGGCGAAGCCTTCACAGCAGCCTGTGCCGCCTGCACCGGATCTTCGGCGCGAGGTGCTGCCTCAACCGATACGCTAGCCGCGTGCACCTGCGTCTGTGCCGTCTCGACTGCGGCTTTTAATGTCGCAAGCTCGGCCTTAAGTTTTTTGTTCTCTTCTTTGTACATCGAAAGGTCGGCGATATCGTCTTCGATGATTTCGTACTCGGCGAGCTTCGCCTGCAACTCGACCAACTTTGCCTGCAAGGCCGAAACGTCCACGCCAGGCACAACGCCGCCATCTGCCGTGGGCTGCACCTTCTCGGCCGCGATCTTCAATGTCTCGATGTCGCTCATCAAAGCTGCGATCTTCGCTTCTTTTTCACTCAATGATTTTTTCAGCTCTTGCGTCTCCGACGCTAGCGCCGAGGCGCTTGCGCCGACTTCACTCGAACCACTTGCCGAGGCACCGGCAATCGCGCCCTGAATGCCTTTGTCGGCCAAGACTTTTTTCATCGCGCCTTCAAGCGCCGTGTTCAAAGTCTTTGCGTCGAGATCGCCCGTTTTTCCGGACGTTTTCTCGGCCTGGCGGTCTTCCATTACCGAACGCACCAGCATGAGAACCGTGACGATCAGCAAAAGCGTAATCGACACGCCCAGCATGAGTTCGTGTTTCGCATAAATCAGCCGCACGAGGGCATTCAAATCCATAGGCGTATTGTCTCGGGAAACCCTTGCGCGCGACAAGGAAAACAACCCAGGACCTCAGTCTAGAACGAGCCATCCCGTCGGTACTTGGTCGCAACCAGCCGATTGAAAACGCCTGGTGTGTGGCGAGCAAGAAAGACCCCGAGGCCCGAAAACCCTTTAGGCTCAAGAATTTCGCGATCATCCAAGACGGCATTGACCACGGCCTCCGCCCACTCGCCCGCAGAAATCGCACCCTCGATGAGCTTCAAATCCATTTTGGCGCCGTACTTTTTTGGAATCTCATCAAACATCCGAGTCTTGACGCCAGGAGTGACCATGACCAACGTCGACACACCCGTTCCACGAAGCTCTTGCGCCAGGCACCGAGTGAATGCGTAAACACCCGACTTCGCAGCCGAATAGGTCGAAGCCAGCGGAAAGTTCATGACGCCCGACACACTCGAGTTATTGACGACCTTGCCGCGGCCACGCTTGACCATCCCAGGAAGCAGCGCCCGTGTCAGCTGAACGAGGCCAAGAAGATTCACTTGAAACATGGCGTACACATCGTCAACCGGCTGCTCTTCCAAGAGACCTCCAGTCAACAATCCGGCGTTATTCACCAGGATATCAAACTCCTTTTTCTCAAGCTCCGGAACGGCACGCTCGATCGTTTCCCGAGACCCCATATCCAACTCGATGGCTGGAAACTCGGTCATCGCCTTTGGATCACGCACACCCACCCAAACTTCGGCGCCTGCCTGACGAAATGCTTTCGCCAGCGCTAGGCCAATTCCCCGATTGCCGCCCGTCACTAAAACTTTCGCGCCTTGGATCTTCACGTTCGCCGCCTTTTTAAAGTTTGTTGAGAATCGAAAAGTAAATGGGCCCCGCCCCGCCAGAACGATCTGGCAGAACAATAAATCCGTGAGCTGTCGGTTCACACACCATTTGCAGTTCCGCCGAAACCTCACCAAGTTTCCCCGAGAGTTCTCGATCAACAGTCAATGCCGCCTCACCGGACGAAGCCACACCTTGCCGCTTAATGAGCTTGGCCACAACCTTGTCATTTTCAACTTCCGAGACGGCGCACGTCGAATAAACCAATCGCCCGCCAGGTTTTAGTGCCATCCAAGCACTGGCCAAGATCGCATACTGGCGAATCGCGAGACGTTTGCTTCGCCCCGGCCGAAAGTCTTCGATCTCTTCAGCATCACTCTCGTGCAACTGTTGATTGTGAAGTTTTTTAAGAAAAAACCGATCGCCCGAACACGGAGCATCGACCAAAATTCGGTCGTAGGCCTCTTTCTCGTTCAAGCCCCAGCGAGAAGCATCGTATCCGGTTACTCTGATCCGCTCCTGGAATTCGGGCGGCACATAATCACGAATCGTGTTCTTTAGGCGCGTACGGCGCCCATCGGAAATCTCATTGGCGACAAGACGACCCTGGCCAGATGTCGACGAAAGAAATAACGACTCGGCAAGAATGAGTGTCTTTCCACCTGGAGCCGCACAGAGATCCAAGACCTCCATTCCAGGCTGCACATCAAGTGCAAGCGCAGGCAAAAGCGAAGCCGGATCCATGTGATAGGTCGTCTTTGCGCCAGAAGTAAAACCAGAAGCAAAACCACTGACTCGCGCGAGCTTTCGATGATCAGCGAGCAGCGCCTGAAAAATCGCGTCACCGCGCTCTCCCCATTCGGCGCGGAGGTGCTTTCGATAGTCCGGGAGAAAACTTTGGTCCATTTAAAGACGATTACCGCAAAAAAGAACGGGAGGACAATGTCCTCCCGCCCAAAGGAACGAGAATTCTCATTCCCCCCTCAACTGGATTTACGTTTATTCGAGGCCAACCGCCTTAGAAACACGGCGGATCAGTCGAATATTGGCTTCTGCACGCTGGAGCTCATCCGTGGCGCGCTTCACTCGCATCGGAGCAACCTTGATTTCAAGTGCGCCGTTTAGGATTTCTCCAACTCCTTTAGCAAAACCCTGGAACTCCGTCATCGCTGCGACCAGAGTCTTCTTGCGCTCCAAAATTCCCGCACAGTGTTCGGGCATCTTGGGTCCGCCATTGGCCGAAGCTTCCGGCTGAGCAACAGGTGCGTCGTTGTTCAAGAGCGGCGAGCCTGGACGAAGTACCACACCACCTCCTAAACGAATTCCTTTGCCACGAGCGCGAAGGCCCGTGACTGGTGGCAATTCGCCGTTTGCACCGGGCTTGTTGCCGCCCTGAGCCTCTGCGGCCCCGTTGGCCGTCGGCATCTGCACAGGACATTCATTTTTCGGGTCGATCTTCTGCAACTCGGCCACAACAAGACCGCCGACAGCTTCAAGTGCTCCGCCCGCTTGCTGAGTCATGTTCAAAGTCAGGAAGAGCGGAATCTCTTCACCCTTCGTCGCAATCAGCTTCGTCACGTTCCAAAGAGACGGCGTCTTCTCGTCGTCGGTGAAGACCATCGGAATAACTTCACCCATCTCTTTGATTTCAAGTGCCTCAAGCGTCTTAATCATCGACTCGCGAGCGCCTTTCAGCTCATCCAACTTCATGATGTTGGTTGCGATCGTGTCGGATGCTTTCTGCATTTTCGAAACCCACTCTTTGCGGTCTTTGTCGATCGCAGCGGCTTCCGAAAGGAGATCAAATGAGATCGAGGAAGAGTTCAACGTTTGAACCGCTCGGTACACGTCCTGACCGCTGGCAGTCGTAAATTCGACGGTTTTCTGACCAAAACCTGCACGGCAACCTTGATCATTCAGCGAACAAACTCGAAGAGCATCGGCAATCGACTCGTCGGAATCCGAAACGAAATCAACAAGTGCCGTAATCGTTCCGATCGACTTCACATCGAGGTTCAACGACGGCTCGACAGCAACTGGGATAACTCCGGCTTGCGTCTTAAACGGCATCGTCAAGATGCGATCCTTCTGCGTGATCATGGCTTTGATCATCTGAGTCGCGAAATCTTTCGTCTGCGGATACGCGTACGCATTACCCGTCATCGAACGACGGTAGTACTTTGGAACACCGATGTCTTTGATTCCAAGAGCCACCATCGCAACGTACTTGTCAAAGAACGCCCCGATATTCTTTTGGCGAACAAATGGCCCGGTTTCATCAGATTCCGAAACAAATGGTTTTCCGTAACGACCGATCTCGATACGTCCAACGAGCTGCTTCATTTGGCCAATGACATCTGGAGTTGTGGGGATCCCACGTTCCGCAGCGAATTCCGCCAAATTCTCTTCGAGATTTCCGCTAGACGGAATCTGCTCGAGCTGGAACTTCCCGGGCGCAATTGGCAACGCGATAAATGTTCCGGGCTCAGTCGACCCAAGTACCTCAACAAAAAATTGCTTGGTGATCGCATCTGCGAACACAAGATCCGCAAGACCGTACGCTTCGTACTCCATTGGGTTTTTTCTGAAACCTTGCTCAGCAAACAAACCAGCAGTGAATGTCGAAAGATCGGTCGGATCAACTCCCGCCTGCTCGGCCGCAAGCGGGTCACAGACGTTGACGATTTCGCCAGCGTCGACCGACTTCTTCCAGTGCTCCGTACCACACTCGTTTTCACCGGCCGCCACGTCTTTCGCATCGATCAACGAGTAGATGAATTCATCCATCACCTGACGGATCGGGATGAAGTACCTAACCAAGGCCCCCATCGGGTAGCCGCGTGCGCGCTGCTCAAAGTTCGCACGGTCACGACGGAAGTGAGAGAGAACCCAGTTTGTGTGGTAGTCCTCGATCATATTCGCGGTGATTTCCGAAACGTTGCGGCCTTTATCAAATCGACGACACAAAATTGAATCGTTGACCTGGTGGTCCGTACAGAACTTGTAGCCAGCCTTCACGACCGGATCTTCATTGCGATCTGTCGTGCGGTTGTAGGCGTACTTAATTGCCGCGAAGTCATACGGACCAAGTCCGCCGGCCTGGGCATAGAAGTCGCCACCGTAATCCATGATCGAAGAGAACATGTAAGGATGCAGATCGTCTGGAGTGACAGTCTTCTGATCAGCCGGCAATTCGGCTTCGGCCTCGATCTGCTTCGCCAAACGGTGGTATTCCGGATGGTAATGCTTGGAATCCGACGAGCCGTGGAAATTATGACGAAGTCCAAACGCGTGCCCCATCTCGTGAAGCATCGTCGTGTAGAACGTCAATTGATCGATCTCAGCTTTAATGACCGCAACCTGACCTTTGAAGTCGTTAACGTTGGGGTATTTTGCCAAAATTTTGCGGATGTAGCGAATCGCAGCTTCTTCGACAAGTTCCGCGCCGTGAACGCCAGTGTGCGCCTGGTTGATCATACGAGCGCGCTCTTCGCGAAGAGCAGAGCCAACATCGTGTAGATGCTCAAGGCCTTGAATCGACGGCAGACGCGACTTTGCGGGCTGCTTTGCGCCAATCAGACCAAACGTGAAGTCGTATCCACCAATTGCACCGCCAAGACGATCCACTTCGGAGACCGCAAATAGCTCGGGAGCCTTTTTCATCAAAGACTCTTTACGCGCAAGACTGCGACCCACCGGCTCTGCCAGCTTACGTGAAAGCTCTTTGCGATAAGCCGAGCCTTGGAAAGGTGACCTCTGCCCGCGCGCAAAACTTGCCGCAAGCGACTTGGCCGAGGCCTTTGCCGAAGCAGTTGAGTGATTGTGAGCGTCTGGCAAAAGCCCCATGCCCAATCGAAGATCCGACTGAACTGGCATTCCCATGCTCATTCGAAGCTGCTGGATATCCTCTTGAACCTTAAATCCACCAGTCGACGGGAACAGACGCGAGAGACGCTCCTTGGCCTCCTCATCTGTCGCCAAGAAGAGCTTTCGCACCTCTTCGTCATTGAGGATCATGGTGATGATGTCATCCACCCAGCCCAGGGTGCCGCGGATACCATCTTCGTAGACGGTCGCACGTGCCGCAATCAATTCACCCGTCATCGGGTTAGAAGCCCATTGAGCAACACCAAGAAGTCCGCCTGGTGACTTTGCACCGTAGTAAGCAAGCGTGTTGTATCTTGGATCAACGACGTCAACGGCATGATCCTCGTTCAGGACAACGACATCGTCAGAACGTCCAAGAGACTTCTTGAAGACCTCGTTCCACTCTTTTACGGCCTTACGTGTGACATCTTTGTACTTCTCTGCAAATCCCTTAGAGAGGTGCCAAACGATTTTATTTGTCGAACACGACAGCGGCTTACCGTTTTTGTCGGTGCGGCCGGCTTCGCAAACGTTGTGCATCAATGCGTATGTGTTGTCCTCGAGCTTGGAGTCCAAAAAGCCCTTTTCAGGATCCTCGAGAAGCTGGCGTGTATAGAAGAATCCGAAACGCTGGAAGTCCTTTTCACGGTAATTGAGCTTTTCAAAGTCCGTTGCTTTGACCGGCATCAGATGGGTGCGAGCCACGACGCGCGAGCCAGGAGTGGCCATCGCCCAGAACAAAACACCTTCGTTCATCGAGAATTCGTTCAACCAAGAAATATGGCCGTCACTTTCGACCTTTGGATCTGTCAATTGAACGACATTTTCATAAGGCGCGACGCCGCCATAGAACGAGTTGAATTTGCCGAGAGTATTCGTCGGCTGCGACCAATCGACGCGCATGAATTTGCGTTGATTCCATGGGCGTTCACGATTCTCAACGATCTTATGAGTCGTCTCTTTAAAGTCATTTTCCTCGCGCTGAATATCGAAATGATCTTTGATTGCATAAGAGGCGAGAATAGACTGCGTCTCTTGTTTGTTCATGGGATTGAACACTTCAAGAAATTGAATTTCCGATTCTGTGATTCGCACTTTGACGAATCCGAAGTCCTCTGAGAATCCAGGGATCGCGCCAACCGCGTTGTTGGAATCGGCTTCTTCGATACCACGGACCAGCGAGAACATCTTCCCTTCGAAATCCGACTTCGCCATGTAATGATCTGGGCTGACCATCGATTTGGTTTCTTTCGTCTTTGCACAAGCCGAAAGCGCCATCACCGCAAACACAGCAATCAGTGCCGTGAATTTACCCATCTTGTTCTGCCCTTGAGCCATGCCGGCCCCTTTCTCGTTGGTTCTTTACAGCGACACAATAAGATCAAAGAAATACGTCGCCGCCTCTGGCGCGTAAAACCGGATCCGATTTGTTTGGCCGTCGGGCTCTAAGGTGCCGCGATCTGACGCGACTCCAAGAGAGGCCGAAATTTTGTTTGTATGCGTAGTCGGCGCTGAACTGAGCCATCGTCGTAGCCCGTCCAACACCTTGAAAACTGATTGAATAACCGTACAAGAAGCTCGCGCCGAACGAGATCTGATCATTGTGCGAATAAAACGCCATGGTCGTGCTGCGCAATGTGTGCGGAGAATTCACCACGCCATTGTCTCGAATGTCGTACTCGTAAAATGAATGGGTGTAACCAAAGCCCTGACGAAAACTCCAGTTGCCCAAGGTTTTTGCGCCGGTGACACTCACGCCATTCGACCAGAGGAAGGTACGACGGCGCGACTCATCGTTGGCCCCGATGGAGCCGCTCAACGAAACGGAAACCGCGTCGAGAGCCGAGAACTCGTAGTCTTTGCCGTTACGAAAGCTCTTGGCCAGCGAAAGGCCGGGGTTATCAAACGAACCGACCGAGCCATCAGCCCGCTCGTACGAATATTCACGCGTGTAGCCGACTCGTGCCGTGGCATTGACTGCCGACTTTTTGTGAATCGCAGAACCAGTGAGCTGATACCAGCCACCGTAGGAAATCGGTTCGGCTTCGTTGGCCGATCGAGTTGTCTCGAACAGCAACTGACCTGTGAAAAGAAAGGGACTTTGAGTTTCGGCTTGAGCCGCATTGGCCGCCAAGGTCGCGGGATCGTTAGCAAGTGCCGCAGCCTGAGCGTTGGCGCGCGAGGCGAGGAAGTTGGAAGCCAAACCAAAGAAGATCACAAAAAAAACAAAGAGAGCGAGCGTCGAGAGTTTGGACCCTCTCGTCTCGAGCTGAGCTTCCATTTGCGATGGAATCTTTGAATTCAGCACTGCACCCTCTCCTCTGGCTCTCGTCCTCTGGCCCGCGGATACGTGCAGGCAAGCTCTACGCCAGGCCGTTTTGACACCACATAAATTGGCGAAAATACGGCCGGTTAAAGTGGTACCATAGTGGAGCCATGCGTCTAAGTGCCGTCGTCGGGCACTGACAATATTTCAGGGTACATAAGGGATGTTGAGAAAGGAGAACACGGAGGGTGCGACTCGCCCTTATAGGTCACCATAGTTCGACCACACGTCGCCAAGGCTCTCCCTTGCGAAATCGCCCCTCCCAACTAGAACATTAGAACCGGCCACCGAAGCCACCTTGCCTCAATTCGACCGATTCAAACTCGTGGCGCTCGAGGGCCTGCTTGCCAGGTCCGATCGACCGCACAAGGCGTGCAGAAAAGGCCCAGGCCCAGGCCGCGGCCACCGCGTAGAACACCGTCTGCACAAATCGCCACAGCGCCTGCCACGACCTCACTTTGGCCGACGATCTTGCCAGCTTTTGCGCTCGCGAAACACCTGTGTGGCCGCCAGCCACAAGCGCCAGCACGGCGAAGGCCTCCCTTTCGGACTCGTACTTCCAGCTTTTTATCTGACTTAACTTTTTATACATATATATTCCAATTTTTATTTAAGCATGAGACGGCCCTTCCGCGCCTCGTGAGACGCAGACAAAACTATCTCGGTTTTTTAAATCGAACGGATGAACTGTTCGGAAGCTGACGGGACATCGCCGTTGCCATCGGAAACGAAGGATCGCTAGGCCCACCGTTTACTTTTCGATATTCTGTTACTTCCGTTGCCGCGTCGAAAACTGCGGCGATGATCGCATCGCTAAATTCTTAGCTGCTACTTATCAGCTACTTTATTTGGCTGCGACCAAGGCGCCGGTGACTCGGCTATCTTGAGGTGGGAGGACAAGCTCCAAACCCATGACTCCACCAAAATCACGCTCTGCAATACCGCAAATTCCGCGATCAGACTTAAGTTGGATGTTCAACATGCTCGTCCTCCTTTCATAGAGTTCGGTCGACATTTCCAGCTCGATCAGGTGGCAGCTCATTGAGAATGAGTGGCGAGAAAACTTTCGCTTTCTTGCGCCCTGCCCCTCGAGGGATTAAGACCATGAGTTAACGATGATGCGAAATCCGTGCTCACGCAAGAAGATTTTCTAAATCAATTAGTTTTGTTTCGTTAATCTTTCTAGGCGATGAACTGGTGCCTCGGCTCGAATTGGAACCACCCAATTTGGAACTTCTGGAGACGAAAATGGAGAACAAAACTCGACCTTTCGACTTGCATGTCATGATTTGCACAAACACACGTGCACCTTCAGCCGACGGAAAACCCGTGAAACAGTCATGCGGCCCACTGGGCGGCGACCTGCTTCGCGGTGAACTCAAAGAATGGCTGAGAAACGAAATCCTAAGTCGCCCCAAGCTTCAGGGAAAGTTCCGAGCACGCGTCAACGGCTCGGGCTGTCTTGATTTCTGCACAAAAGGAATAGCCATGGCGATCTACCCCGAGGGCGAATTCCTTTTGTCCGTACAAAACACCGAGACGGATCGCGAAGCCATCAAAGTCCTGCTGACAAAGAAACTCGACGAGGCCGAGAGAGATGCGAACCTCTAAGCCTGAGACATCGCTCAATCGTGAACTGATTGCCTGCACGCGATGCCCCCGATTGCGCAAACACTGCGAAGCGGTGGCACGTGGCGAAGTGCTTCCGCGCAAAGCTTATCTCGAGGAGGTGCGGAAAAACACCTACTGGAAAAAACCGGTACCTGATTTCGGAACAACGCCGTCTCAAGTCCTCATCGTCGGACTTGCGCCGGCGGCCCATGGCGCCAATCGCACCGGAAGGATGTTCACCGGCGATGATTCAGGCAAGTGGCTCTATCGCGCACTTCACAAGGCGGGCCTCGCGAGAACAGCCGGCTACGAGTCGGCTTCCGACAACGAACTGATCAATACCTGCATCACCGCTACGGCTCACTGTGCCCCACCCGACAACAAACCAACGACCTCGGAAATCGCCAACTGTCGGCCATTCCTGGTTAAACGTTTTCAAATCGCTGAACCCAAAGTCGTGCTGGCACTGGGCGGAATCGCCTGGAAGTCTGCGCTGGACGTCTTGACCAATGAAATGGGATTCGAAAAACCCAAACCCACGCCGATCTTTTCCCATCTCGCAAAGGTTGAATTAAAGCGCCGCCCTCAAGACGAAAAGAGCGAATCTCTCTTCTTGATCGGCAGCTATCACCCAAGCCGACAAAATACGAACACAAAACGGCTGACAGAGCCGATGTTCGACTCTGTCTTCCGAATGGTGAATGACCTGCTGTAAGCGCTGCGCCTAGTTTGCTATTTTGGAAAGCGCCGGCTGCATCTTTTTAACAAGCGCCGCTGGCAATGGCGCGTAACCCAACGCGGGCGCCATTTTCTGACCGTCCGCCAAGGCCCAGTTCATCAAGCGAACCAGTTCGTCACCTGCCGGCTTAGCTGTTTTTTCGTAAGCCAAGAGATAGGCAAATGAGGAAATTGGATAGGATTTCGCGCCAGGCGCATTGGTCAGCGAAACCTTGAAGTCCGCTGG
>CAKQVW010000050.1 GCA_934277865.1 uncultured Pseudobdellovibrionaceae bacterium
CATCAATTGAATCAGATGTTTATAGGGAGCACGATTCTCTGTCGCAAGTATGAGGTCTTTTCGCTCTGGATAGCGCTTTTTCCAGTCGGCCAACGTTTGTGACAATCTTGCGTAATCTGGTTGTCCATTGGTGTGTCGAATACTTTGCGTGTTGTTGTCCTCCCCTACATCGATTCGATCTGTGTAGAGGGTGACCGTCAAAGCCACTTTCGGCTTTTCCGGTTTCGCGGGTGGAGGCGGATCGTTGTCATCGCGCAGATCCAGTGACTTTGGCGGTGCCCCGGTGTTGATCGACTCAAGCCCGTTCCACGCTGCTGTCATGAGTAGAAAGCAGATCAATACCGAGAACATATCGATAAAGGGTACGAGATTGAGCTCGACGTTGGCGGATTTCCCGCCTCCTGGCATTGATGCGCCCATGGGCTCCTCTAACAGTTTCCTCTAGCGAGCAAACTTATCGCGATTTGAAATGATAAAGTTCAAAGTTGCGACCGCTGCTTCGTGGACGTCATCGACGATTTCGGTTCCTCGTGTGGTCAACCAACCGTAGGCGCCGAGAAGTGGAATCGCCACAAGAAGTCCAAACGCCGTACAGTTCATGGCCATCGAGATTTCTCCGGCGAGAACGGCGGCCTTTTCGCTGGCAGCAACTTTTGAGACCGCGCCGAAGGCACCGATCATACCGATCGTCGTTCCAAGGAGCCCCATCAGCGTGGCCATATTGGCAAGCATGGCAAGCAGGCTCGTGCGCTTTTCGATTTTCGGGATTTCACGAAGCGCGATGGCGTCCATCGCGGTTTGCACTTCGTCGACGGACTTTCGCGAGGCGATGGCCATCAATCCGGCGCGAACAATTTTTGTAAGTGGTGTTGGGTTCTGATTGCAGAGCGCGATGCAACGTTCGAGATTTCCTTGCAGCACAAGTTGATTGAGCTGATTCAAAAACTCTTCCTTGCGAACAGCGGAGGCAAGGCTGAGATATCGTATGCGTTCCGCCATCAAGGCGAAGCCGGCAAACGAGATAAACAAAATGGGCCACATCCAGAAACCGCCCTGTTGAAACGCGGTGAGAATTTTTGTTATCATGTAAGAAAGTGTATAAGAGACTTTGGAAATGCTCAAAGACGACCGAAGGGCAAGCCAATGGTCGGGGTCGTGGAGGCCCCATTCTTCGCGACCGGAAACTTCATTCCGCGGAAGACGCCCTTCACGCAATCGAGAAGTCGGTCGCCGTTACGTAATGATGTTTCCTTCACGCTGACGGCCGAGACCGAGCCTTGAGCCGAAATTTCCCATTCGAACTCTGCCCGACCTGCTAGGTTGGGATCGTCCATCAGGCTTCGCTCGTAGCACTGTTGGATCTGCGAGTGATGCTTTTGGACGACTTTCATGACTTGTTCGCGAGTGAGGCCTTCGGTCTTGGCGATTTCCGTGTAGCTAGCTCCACCAATAACGGAACCAAGCACGTTTCGCTTACCGGTTTTCCCGGAGAAGCCAGTCGCGCCGTATCCGGACCCTCCGGTTGAGACCTTCAACGCCATGCCGCCGGCAACTCCGGACTCGGATCCACCTTCGACGATTGGGAGATCCTTCATCAACGCAGAGGTTGATGGTGCTGAAGATCCCGATCCTCCGCCATCCTCATTCGTTGCCGTTCGTCGCACGACAATTCGTTCGGTATTGGCGGTTTGAGGTGCAGGAGCCGAAAGTAAGGAGAGTGCCTTCAGTGCTCCAACACTCGACGCATTAAATGGACGCGGCGTTGGCGCGAGTGGAGCCTCGGTCTTTGGTCCAGGAGGTGGAGGATTCGACTTTGCTATGCGTTTGTCTTTCGAATCTGTATCCGCCTTGGGCGCAGCGCCTGCTTCTTCTTTTTTCGCGACCTTCGGAGGCTGTTTTTTGATCGGCACTTTTTTGTCCACGGGAGGTGGTGTCGCCTTCGCTTGAAGTTTGGGCGTGGGAGCGGGAGTCGGAGTCGCCTTTGCAACGATCGGAGTCGGCGTGGGCGGAGGTGTCGGTGTCGGAGTTGCCATGGCAACCGGCGCCGGTGTCGGAGCTGGAGCAGGCATGATAATTTTGGCAACTCGTTCCGGCGGTGGTTCGTGAACGATCTGCTTGGGCGTGAATGTCAGGTTGGCGACGGCCACGGCTCCGTGGACAAGGCCCGAGATGACCATGGGATCGATCAGCTCTTCTTCGATGAAAGGAACGACGCCCGTGCGACGATATTTGGATGGTGGTACGTATCGGGCGACGAGACTTAAGCCCCAATCTGCCGTCCAGACAACGGGAGTTGTCGGCAGCAGAATAGATTCACGCCCTGGGCGGTTGCTAAACTGAGTTCCGTTTGGACAACGCACTTCCGAACGGTCTTTGCCGACCCGGCCTAGGCGTAGGAAAATTCCGTTCACCTCGACGATGATATCTTCTCCGGGAAGATATTCTTCGACGATGAGAAGGGCATCATGCCAAAAGACAGAGACCTGCACGGCGCGTGATTTCGCTTTTTCTGCCAATGGATGCGGCTCACTCATGAGTTCAATTGTGTTCACGTTCAACAGAGGCTTTTTTGCTGTCGATTTGCGGTGAGCCTGCGCAGCGCCGTCGTGTGAGGGGGCGTGTTGTTGAGGCCGCGGCGCGGCCGCCGGTTCGCTACTGGTATGAAGGCGTTTTCCAGCTGCCTGTTTGGGATCTGGCCCGACAAGAGTTTCGTCAGTGGGTGAAATGAAATCGGGCGCCGTTTCACCGTTGTGGGCGTCTTGGTGCTGAGCGGGTTGCAGCTGCCGAATTGAAATCGTGACTGGTTTGAGATCAAAGCTTCCGCCGTCTGCGATCTCGGCCGAGCGCACCTGTTCCCCAGCGACTTTCACGCCATTCATACTCTTGAGATCATTTAAGATCCATTTTCCTGAATTGAAGCGAAGTTCGCAGTGATGACGAGAGACGCTGTCGAACGGGAGAACGATATCGTTCTCGAGAATTCGACCGATTCGAATTGGAGAATGCTGGAACGTCTGTACCATCAATGGTCGACCATCTCTCATGATCGATATTTCAACGGGTATTTCTAAAACGTCCATTCCACTGCGGTTCATTTGGATTCAACCTCTTCTAGAGATTCAGCCGCAGGTAATCGTACGTCGATGCCGTCGATGATTTCGGGACGGAAGTTCTTGCGGTACTTCACGCGGTCTTGCACGCGAGTCGTCTCGCGTGAAGACATGCGCATGCGATTGTCATTTAGAAGTTCACCTTTGACAGACATGTCCTCAAGGTCCACACGCGCTTGCGCCGAGGCGTCGACGGAAAAAACGAAAGTTAGCAATGTCGCGATTAGAAATCTCACCTGAAAAATTGTACCCGAACTGTGACAGTTGTGATGTCTCAGTTTGAGATTCTGTCCGGTCGTTCCGGAAACAATTTTTGATCGAGCGTTTTCCAACTGCAGTCCCCCATTTCTCAATCGGCAACTTCAGCTAGCGACATGAGACGAGCGAGGTCCTGTCGAAACTCTTGACACGTGATAAGCGAATTACGGCTATCTCCAATGAGAGGCCTTTCTAGGTGGAATCAATCTTGATCTAAGAGTGGCGTGGGGTCTTGGAATTTGAGTCAGAATTTCGATGAGAGATTCCGATAAGAGAAGAAACGTGGGGGCATCGTGTTTCGTGTTTCTGAAAACCTAAGGAAAAGCCTTCTGGCGGGCCTCGGCGCGTTTGGGATCGTATTAGGCTTTCAGAACTGCGATCAGTCTCGTTTGCTACTTGTAAATGAGTTGGCCTCGGCGAAGTCTGACGGAGAAATTTGCGCGATTGAACCATCTGCGCAAGACGTCTACACGAAAGTCATGTTCGTGGTGGATAAGTCAGGTTCAAACGGCACAACAGATCCGGGTGCGACTTACCGGGCTGGAACTATTGGGTCGTTTTACAATCTTCATGCTGCCAACCAGTTTACAAAGTGGGGCTTGATCACCTTTCAAGATGGTGGAGCGACTCCCGCGATCTTGGATGCGACGGGAACTGTCGGTGGATTTACTAACGACATGGCGACGGTGAACGCGGCGATTGGAACGATAGCAGGCGGAAATGCCGGAGCGACACCTTATCAAGCGGCAATTGCCGCGACCAGTGCGGCAATTACTCGCGACGTAGCGGCGAATCCCGGCGAACGAAGCATGTATGTGGTCGTTTTCATATCGGATGGTGCACCTCAGCCGGCAGTTACGGATCAGGTGTTGGAGTCGGATCTTCGCTCGCTTTTGGCGCTGGGGGATGTGACCTTTAATACGGTTTATTATGGCCCACCCAACGACGAGACTTCGAGTCGAATGCTCCGCATGGCCAACTGGGGCCGTGGAAAGTTTCTTGATACCAATATTTCAGGACGTATTCCGCTGGATAGTCTGATTGGATTTAGAACGGGGCAGCCGTGGTTAATCAAGAACCTTACTGTAACTAACCTGAATGCCGCCCCTTGTGACGATGGGACGGTAGATGCGGATTCCGATGCCGATGGACTGTGCGACAAGGATGAAGTTCGCTACAACACAGAATTTCTATCTGATCCACAGAAGGTCGCTAGGATGGAAGGCAAGACTTTCAATCCAGCGAATCGCAACAGCTTTGATCCGTATCTGAGCGACGCCGTATTTTATAAGCATATCGTGTTTGCCGAAGGTGTTCCTCGGGACTGCACGGCGGCTGATCTCATAGATGAAGATCGCGACTTAGCAAACCGCTGCGAGGAGAGATACTTGTATTCTTCGTCGCCTTCCGGTCCAACTGAGAAATGGACTTCGGCTATGCAGCGAGATGCGGATCCTCTGAACTTTGATAGTGATGGAGACGGTTATCTCGACTTTTTTGAGTTCATGATGACGCGCAATCGTTCGTCTGGAATGGATCGCAACAACGTCAGTCAGCTTTTTCTGGGATATCGTCTGGATACGATTTTCAATAAACACCTGAACTGGCGAAACCCGCTGGCGTCTCCGGCCTATGACGGTATGTTTCAGTTCAAGCGTGTGAACGAGAGTGGGCAGAACTGCTACTCCTACAATCAAACGGTGTTACCGCTCTACGCGGTTCGACCAGTTTCGGTTGGCCAGGTCAGTGGAATTTCAAACCTTGTTCATGGTCAGAACGAAAACGTGGTGATGATTTCGTTTATTCAAACCCCAGAACAAGATCCAAACGGAGCCGGGGAATTGCGATACACGTTTCAGCGCATCTCTGCTTCGTCGAATCACATTAAGCTCAATTTGAGAATTGAAGAGTATCAGTCGTATCGAGTGCCGCTGGATGCTCGAGTGAATCAAGGGCCTTGAAGCACCAAGGCCAGATTATATCCCATCACTTCTTTTCGATACTGAAGGCGACCTTCTTGACCCCAGCGGTTTTGATAATGTCGATGATCGCCGTCAGTGTTTCTAGCGTGACGGTCTTGTCGGCCTGCAGAATCGCGGCCGTGTCAGGCTTATCGGCGACGGCTTGAGCCGCAGTTGCCGCAAGCTGGTCCATGGTGGCGGTCTGTCCGTTGATCGCAAGCTGGCCATCTCGCCCGATGGCGATATTAAGAGGGGCTGGAGGTGATTCTTCGCCCGAGGACGCTTTCGGCAGATTCACATCAATCACCGGCTTGAGGACCAAGGGTGCTGTCACCATGAAAATGATGAGAACCACAAGAATGATATCGACAAGCGGGACGATATTAATCGCCGCTATCGGTTCTTCGTCTTGTTGATTCTGAAATCCGCCGGCCACTTAGTTCCCTTTCGCTTTCAGACTATGGGACTTGGCGTAGGCCACGCAGAGTTCGCGAACCGAATCGATGCTTTGCATGATGCCGCGGACTTGTTTCTGAAACGCGTTGTAGGCGATGACGGCTGGAATCGCGACGATCAAACCGACAGCCGTTGCGACCAGTGCTTCCGCAATACCGGCCATGACGGCCTCGTTGCCAGCCGAGGCATTGGCCGCGAGATCACGAAACGCTTTCATGATACCGAGAACTGTTCCAAGAAGCCCAACAAATGGCGCGTTCGAGCCAACAGTTGCAAGGAAGTTGAGTGAGCGTTCCAGCTGAGGGCGTTCCAGCAAAGCAAACGAATGAAAGATTTCGCTGAGTCCTTCGGTGCCGTTTTCACGAACGTGTCGCAGTCCGTAGGATAGAGCTCGCCCCTCGAGAGAGTCGCGATCTTTGGAGAGATCTTCGAGATCCGAGAGGTTGTAGCTTTGAAGGGCTTCTCGCATCCGCGCGCGGTTCTTAGTGGTACGACTCACTACCGACTTAAGTGCGATCCAGCGCTCGAGAATGAGGCCGACGCTGATGACACTGATAACCAAGAGCAGCCAAAGAATAGCCTCTGCTCCACCTTGCGCGATATTGAATAGACGTTCTGTTAGCATAGACGCAATTATTTCTAGGGGCCTCTAGGCAGGTCAAGGTAACATTGCTTGCATGCGGTGTCCCGACCTCCATCTGATTTTTGTTTGGCTCTTTGCTGGCATCTTGCTTGGCCAGGCCGGCTGTACGTCCAAGTCACCGACTAGACCTTCTTATCTGATCGTCGCTGTGGATCGGCTTGGGGTCGGATTCAATGTCTGTCCCTCGGAATCTGATGACGCGACTGGTTCCGGTTTTGGTGAAATCTGTCGTGAGGGTGTGCGCTTCACCCACGCATTCACCACATCGACGTTGTCGGCTCCTGCGATGGGCTCGATTTTGACGGGACACTATCCGTACCGAAATGGTTTGCGGCATAACGGGCGGGCCGAACTTGGAACGCTTTCGGCTTCTGTTGAAACGTTGCCAGAGACAGCGCTGCAGAAAGGTTACAGAACCCTTTTTGTCTCGGGCGGAGCGCCACTTTTGCGTCGCACAGGGTTGCATCAGGGTTTCGAAGTCTTTGATGACAACATTCGACCTGGTCCTCGTCGTATGCATCGTCCAGCGCGTGAGGTGGTTGAAACTTTTCAACGTTGGTTAGAGGGGCGATTGCGATTGGATGATCGTTCGAGAAACCGGATGGTCTCGGATCCCTACCTTGCCGTCTTGCATCTGGCGGATCTTCAAGTTCCGTGGAGTCCCGCACCCGATGAATCGGGTCGCACTCGCGAAAGCACGGTTCGCGCACAGCTTGAGGAGATCGATGAAACACTGGGACGTTTATGGTCGTACTTGCGTCGCAATCGATTGTGGGACTCGACGGTGATCGTGGTCGTAGGTCTTCAGGGAGAAGCCTCAGACGCTCGGGTGGATGAAATTCCGGCGCTTGATCTGCATTCGGATATGACTCACGTCACTTTGCTGGTTAAGGACGCCGCCAGCCCGGTGAAATCGATGTCGCCTTCGGAGTTGCCAACAGGGCAGACGGACTACAAGTGGTCGCCAAAGTCTTCTTCCTTTGATGTGAACGTGAGCTTGGCCGACCTTGGTGTGACATTGTTTGAGCGAGTCTCGCCGCAGAGCCTTCGAATGTTCGAGGGGGAAGAGGTTCGTTCCCTTGCGGATGCGCTTAAGGGGCCTGGCGAGCATCTTGAAGAATGGCGAAAAGCAGATCGGGCCATCTTGAGTGAGTCCGCTTGGGGCAGGTGGCAATTGGATTCGGCCCTGCCGATTCGAGTGGCGATTCGCAAAGGTCCCTACCTCTACATTCACGACACCGAGAAATCTTCCTCCAGCCTGTACAACACTCTGACCGACGCATTTGAGGTTTCGCCTCTTCCTCGCCGAAATGCTCGAACTATCGAACTGAAATCCGAGTTTTCTGCATTTGCATCTTCGCTGGGCTATAAAGAGTTCCCGGGTGTCAGCGCGCAACAACTTTTGGAGGAGCGCTGGGCACGGGCCTTCTTCTCAACGCGGCTTGGAATTCGAGCCGGCGAAGGAGCGCCGCACATCAGCGACACCGATCAGCAAAGGGTCGAAATTTTAGAAGCGGAAAATGCTCACATCAGGACATGGCTGACCTTGCAGCGATGGGAACTCGGAGTTCAGGCTCCGCCGGCGAATATTTGCAGCCAGTTCGTATTTGGAGCTAACCAATCGGCGATGATGAGCTCTGGATTTGAGGTCGAACTTCTGCGAGTCTGTCCGTTTCGTGGGGCCAAAGAGATCGCACGCTGGTTGCGCCTTCCAGAAGGTCTCGAACGCGCTCGGGCGCTGGATCAAGTCGTCCGCTTTGATCAGCAGCGTGTGGCGGGTGTTCGTGTTGCAGAGGCGTCGCACGCATTGGGACGGGTGTGGGAAACGGGATCCGTGAGGCGCCGAGAACTTGAGGGGCTAGAAGTATTGTTGGCTCAGCCAGAGGCGGCTCGATTGCGAAGCCAGCTTATGCGGCGACTGAGAAGCCAACCCGAGCCTTGATCTTGAGGCGGCGATCCAACCAGTGGCTCAAGCGATGTAAATCATCTTCCGTAGCGACAGTGAGGCCTGAGGCCGCTTGTTCGAGTTCACGGAATGGTGGCTGCCCAAGTGTCAGCACGACCTCATTGGGGCTTAACATCGCAATGACCTCGAGCCATTCATCAAGTCGTGCAGGAGAATCGAGCGAAGCGTCTCCGCCAAGTACAGTCGTCTGCACCGACAGGTTCTTCAACGATTTTGCGCCCTGAATGATTTTTTCCAATGTGGTTCTGGTACGTGGTCGATTGAATTTTTTAAAAGCACGTTCGCTACCGTAGTCAATTTTTAGGTAGGTTTGATCGAGGCTGTTCAGGGCTCCGACTATGGCGTTATCGGAAAGCGTGTCTCCATTTGTGAAACAAACAACTTGGAGGTCATTTGCCATCAGCTCTTGTCGGGTCTTCGCGAGTTCGGACACGAGACCCCGAAAGTCAGGGTACATCGTGGGCTCGCCATTGCCCGAGAGGACCAAGGTTTTAAGCTCTCTTCCAGTCGGACTCATCGAGCCGCCCAAGATCTTTCGAAATTCTGCCATGAGCTCGTGAAGACTGGGAAAACCCTCGAACTTTTTTAGGTCGCTCAGCTTTGTGTTGGATGCCCCGAGGTTGCAATAGGCGCAATCGAAACTACAGATTTTCTCTGCGCCAAGGGGGTTCAGCTCGAGGTAGCGTCCGAAGAATTCGTGTTCTCGAATCAGAAACGCCTTCACGCAACATCTCCGCTGATGTTGGTGTTGGTCAGTTGAGATTCCATTGCAGATGCTTCGATTTCGAGAAGGCCTAACCAAAAGGCGGCGCGTGGGCTGTGTTTCGCTAATTGGCGAACCATCTCGTCCATTTTCAGTTGATCAGCTCGCCAGCTGAATGTGATCTCGGGTGTTTGAGAATGATTGATAAGCAAAAGACGGTCACCCGCACGTGCTCGGAAGCTGTTGATCGTGAGGTTAACATTTGCATCAAGTCCCAAGAGCTGCGCTGGCAGAGCGGGAAGTTCGTGCTTGGATCGCCAGTCGCGAAGATCCAGAGCAAGATCGATATTGGCCCCCAACGGAAGAAGCGGTTGTGAACCGCGTCCCAATAACAACTGCGGGCCGCCTACCTGCAGCCACGAAAGCTCATTCTGGTAAAGCGTCGCTGCGAATAGTTCGACTCCGGCGCGGTATTCTTCGCGATTGTCCTCTCGGAAGATCATGTCATTGGCAAGAAGCGCAGCCGTGCGAAGGTTGTTTGCCGATGTTGAAAGGCACGTGAGGCGCGGCAAAGGCGACGTGGCTTCGCGATCCTGAGCGGCAAAGGCCAGATATTCGGTCATTCGATCGATGACCTTCTTTGCGGCCTCTCGGTTGCCCCACGGTACCACGACAAAAACAGAGTTCGTCGTTTCGTCGATGTGAACTTCGGGAGTCGGTCTGGTGTTCTCGCCCGGATACGGTCGATTTTGAAAACGGAGTTTCATGGCGACTGGTCCGAGTAGTTTTTCAGTTTAATCTTCGACTTCAGGAAGTACTCTCCATCGGTGGTGTCACGGTCGATGATCTGACGCCACTTAGTCTGGGCCTCTTGAACGCGGCCAACGCCTTCATACAAGATTGCATCCTCGTAGATGGTACGAAGCTGAGCGTTGAGTTCGCGGCGCACTTTGCCAATGTACTCGGCTGCCTTTTCACTTTTCGGATCGAATTCCTTGGCGCGTTTGGCAGCTTCGATGGCTTCTTTGTAGTTTTTCGACTGGTACGCGGCCTCGGCCGATGCCAGGTATTCATCGACACGGTCCGAAATCATTTTCCGAATTTGTACGATCGAAGATTGTGATCGGGCCTTGAGGCCGTTTGGATCTGGGAAGTCAGAAGCGACGTGTTTGTTGTAGGCGTCGATGGCAGCGTACCAGTCAGATTTCGCGCGCAGACCTTCGGCTCTTTCGTAAAGGGCGCGTCCGCGTCCTACGCGGTCCGCGTAGTCTCGCTGAGAAGCAAGCTTCTGATCGCGCGCCATCACACGCCGTTCGACTCGCCCGATGAGATCGGCGACGAGGGGATTGGTTGGGTCAAGACCAATAGTTGGCGCCAAACACTGCCGGATTTGTTCCACGCTCATGCTTGTATTGGCAAGACCATTACATTCGCGAATGTTTCGGTCGATCATTCGTTTTTGTTCTTCGACTCGCTTGCGCTCTTGCTCGACGAAGGCCAGCTGTTCGGCGGCGGCTCGTTGCGCAAGGCAATCTTCTTCCATTGCTTTTGAACCTTCATAGCCCTCAGGAAGGATCTCATGAAGTTTTTTGAGCTGTTCATGGGCGTTTTCGAATTTGCCCTGCATGTACAGGTTTCGCGCGGTGACGTAGATCTCTTTCACCAGCTGCCGTTGTTGAGGCGATAGGCGACTCATGGCATCGGCCTTGTCATTCACGGAAGGAGACTTTGAAGAATCTCCGCCGTCGGTACCAAATAGCGCGTATAGACCACCAACGACGATAATCAGGATGAGCGCCAGACGGATGGTATTTGGTTTCTTCTTTTCTGCGCGACCGTGGTCGTACGCGTTGTCAACGCGTACGGCTCCGCCACCAGCTCCCGAGGCGACTGGATAGTTGATGATTTCAAAACGAGGCATTGGCAACATCGCAGGCGCAGCCATGACCTCTTGAGGAATCGCGACCAGACGTTTTTCAAAGTTTGGATCACGAATTTCGAAATAGAGAAGTAGGGAGTTCACGGAGATCACATCGCCACTTTGTAGTGGTCGAGGATCTTCGGGAATCAGAGGATCGCCATTTAGAACGGTCCCGTTCGAGCTTCCCATGTCTGTAATGAAGTAACCTTCTGGAGTCGACGTAATTTCAAACTGCCTGCGACTCGCTTTGCGATCTGGCAGAAAGATGTCGCAGCTGTCTTCTCGCCCGGCGAGCCACTTTTTTCCTTCCAGCTCGATTCGCGATTCAACGCCGTCCGACTTCACGATGCGAATAAAAGGTCTGGCGGGCAGGACAACGCCGACATTGGTAGCTTCTTCGTTTCCTTCAAACTGGGCAGGTGCAAACCCCTGTGGCATCGGAGACGTTGCGGCCGTGCCAGCGCCACCATTGGGACCTGACGGAATAAGTGAAAGTGTTGCTGGCGGGCGCATCGCCGAGGCCTGTGCCGGATCGACGATGGCTTCGGTCGGTTGCCCAATGTGTTCGGCACCTGCCGCCATCGAGAACTCTTGGCCGGCGGGCTGCGACACGACTTGTGATCGTTCATCGGTTTCAAGAAAGCGGAAGTCATATCCGGCCAGTTTGAAGACCGCGCCATGAGTCAGTTCCACTAGCGGGACTGGCTGGCCGCCATGAATGACTTCGCCAAATTTCGAAATGACACTTGCGATCCATTGGCCGGATTCATCTGAAATGCGGAAATGTTGCCGAGAGATGCCGGGCTGCTCGTCAAGTTGAACGGCGTTTCCTTCCGCACGGCCAAAAACGTATTCACGCCCAGGCTCAAGCCTTAGCGAGGACACTTCTTTGCCATGTAGTAACACCTTTAACGTCGCCATTTTAGATCATCGTTCCTGAAGTAAATCGCACTCTTTCTTAATTTTTTCCGCTTCTTTAAATTTCAAATCATCTTTGTTCGTCATCAGCACCAAAGCCTTTTCGATCGCGGCTGAACACCGCGTGTACATGGCCTTTTCT